>CAWVXN010000408.1:0-3409 GCA_963933695.1 uncultured Myxococcales bacterium
GGTCTGGTATCCCCTCGACGCGGCGGGCGAGCCTGACTATGAGGGGGTGATCGTGGCCGAGGCCGGCCGCCTTCCCGTGGACCCCACGGTGGACCTACCCCCGGGCTACGAGGCCGGTCAGCGAGGTGAGCCCGGAGGGTTCGTGGGGGATCCGGACATTTTTGACACATGGTTTACGAGCTCCCTCTCCCCCCAGATCAGTTCGCATTGGGGGAGTGATTCGGTGCGCCACGCGAAGCTCTTTCCCGCCGACGTACGACCCCAGGCCCATGACATCATTCGCACCTGGGCGTTCTACACGATTGCCAAAGCGTTTCTTCACGAGGATTCCATTCCTTGGAAGAACGCGATGATTTCGGGTTGGATCCTCGACCCGGATCGCAAGAAGATGTCCAAGAGCAAGGGCAACGTGATGACCCCCCTGCCCTTGCTGGAGAAATACACGGCGGATGCAGGCCGTTATTGGGCGGCCAGCGCGCGGCTGGGTTCCGATACAGCATTCGATGAGAAAGTATGGAAAATCGGCAAGCGCCTGGTGACGAAGATCTTCAATGCCGGAAAATTCGTCCTGGCCCAAACGGGCGAGACGCATCCAATCAGTGCTGAACTGGACCGTGCCTTTGTCGCCAAATTGAGAAGCTTGGCCGAATCGAGTCGGGAAAATTTCGAGGCCTACAACTACGCCCACTCCCTGCAAGAAACGGAAAGCTTCTTCTGGACCCATTTTACCGATACCTACTTGGAACTCGTCAAGGTGCGGGCACGCCTTCACACCGACGGCGCGACGGGGGACGAACTTTTAACCAGTGGGTCTGCGGTGGCGAGTCTGCGCCTGGGTCTCTCGGTTCTGCTGCGCCTCTTTGCACCTGTGCTGCCGTATATCACCGAAGAAGTCTGGTCCTGGGTATTCGCCGAGGAGACCGGCCACGCCAGCATTCACAAAGCGCCCTGGCCTTCGGATTCGGATTTCTCGGCGATTGCTCCGCCCGACGATGCGCTGAGTTTTGATCTGGCGGTCTCCGCCCATGCAGCGATCAACAAGGCCAAGGCCGACGCCGAGGTTTCCATGGGGAGAGAGGTGGAAACGATCAAGTTGCGGGCGAACCAAGAGACCTTGGAGCGTCTGGGTCCGGTGCTCGGGGATGTGCTCTCCGCCGCTCGTTGCCTGTCCCATATCACCGAGGCTGATGGGGAACTGGAAGAGGGCGTATTCGTGATCGAGGATGCTGTGTTCGCTCCGAAGCCTGTCAAGTGATCGGCGCTTTTCAGGGTGCGGAAACTTCCGGTGGTACGTCGAAGTATTCTTGATAGCGCTTGACCTTGGCGCGCTCGGCTTCGATGTTGAGATCGGTTTGGTCGAGGCTGTGTTGGTGAGCGCCATCACGATCACTCGGGTTGGCCCGAAGGTACTCGCTCATTTGCGTCTCGGTCTCGGGAAGCAATTCGAGGCCGAACCGGTCGTAGATCTGGCGAATCGCGGAAATAGGGTCGGCGATGAATTCGCGGAACTGGAGATCGGCGACCCGGGAGTCGGGAAGGTTGGCCTTCTCTCTGAAATCCACCGAGCGGTCGTAGGATAGGGCGAGCCATTCGGACCACTCCGAGGCAATTTCTGCGGGGATGATCGCGTCGCTGGACATCTTGCGAAGAACCGACTCGAGGCTGCTCAGGGATGAGAGAATCCGAAGCGGGTCCCGGTGGGTTTGAATCAGGCAGGCGTCGGGGTAGGCCTGGAGAACGGTTTCGGGGCACCAGAGGTGGCCGGGTGATTTCAAAACCCAACGCTCTCCGGGGCAGCGCCACTGGAGCAGCTGCAAGGTTTTTTTGTGCAGCGTGTAAGCGGAGCCGTGATCGGCTTCGTTGAGGAGCCAGCGCGTATAGGAGGGCACGCGCCACTGGGCGGTGAAAATCGCACTCTTGCAATCTCCCGCTGTAATGCGCACGCATTCCTGGGGAAGCTGGGCTCCCATTCGGTGCATTCGCTTGAAGTCGGGAATGAGGTCCTCGGACCGGTCGATCTGGGCCTGGCTTTGCGCGATACGGGGGTCGTCGGTGTAGTGGGCGCGCTCGGGAGGCGGAAAGGGCAGGTCGACCTCCCAGGTTTGCGGTACGCGATTGGCTGGGTCCAGGGCCAGAAGTTCGTGAAGAATCGTAGTCCCCGTACGTCCCTGGCCGACGATGAAAATTGGCCGACGAATGGGTCGTTCCCCGATTTCGGGGAAACGATGGTGCCAGTCCACCAACCGGAGGCGGTTCGCCATCAGGCTCACCAAGTCCTTCCGAGCGATGAGGCGGCCCAGGGGGCTCAAGGCGGCTTCTGACTCGAGGGAATCCGTCAAGCGATCGAGTGCCTCGCGAAACTCGTCGTCGCCGAAATCGGCGAGGCCGGTCTGCTGGCGAGCAGCCTCCAAGAGGCTTCGCGGCGTCAGATTTCCCGGGCGAATCCCCACACGCGCAAGCGCTCGCCCGGCGGTGTTCAAGGAGCGGGGGATCAGAGGTAGGCGAATTTTAGTCATGGGCGGGATTCCGTGCGGGCCCACTATAGGCAAGGTGGCGTGGAAGGTGACGGTTAGAGACCGCAACCCGAAAGCCCGAGGGAGACGGTCCCGGAAAGGGGAGCGCCGGGGCGAGTCTGGATGAGCGTGGAGTTTTCGGTTGGCGATACACTGAAAAAAAAGTATTCTATAGCTATAAATATTGTATATAAAAGATTAGATAATCTTTAATAATATTTGATTGACGCAGGCCTGAAAAAGGGCCAAAGCAACCCAAGCAATCGGAGAAAAAAGTGGGCCTCAGGGCGACCAAACAACAAAATCAGCGAAGTCTAATCATTGAAAACGCGATCGCATTGTTTCGCGAGCGTGGCTTCGACGCCGTGCGGGTGCGGGAAATTGCCGCCTCGTGCACGCTGAGTGAGGCCACTTTCTTCAATTACTTCGGGGATAAAGCCGGAGTTCTCCGGGAATGGGCGAAGCTCGAATTGAACGCTGCCCTGGCGGTGGCGATCGCAGGCGCCCAGGGCGGGTCCCTTCGGAGGGTGGTTCGCCAATGGGCCGCGGAGTTGGCCCGCCGTGCGGACCAAGATCCAGTTCTGATGCGAACGGCCTGGCTCCACGTGCGGGTGGGCGATTTTTCCGGTCCGGTGAGCCCGGCGCGAGGGCGGGCTCCCGGCCCAGAACCCATTCTGGCCCTGATCGAGCGCGCACAACAGCAAGGCGATTTCCGCGCAGACCTGGACGCCGAATTGCTCGCTCAATTGCTCCTCAGTTGTGTTGCCGGGATCCTGTCCAGCGGCCTCGCCGAGCCCCGGTCCGATTCCGGACAGCCCCCCTTGGAACAGCCCTTAGGTCAGCGCTTGGATCAGCGCCTGGAACAGCCCTTAGAACAGCGCTTGAGAGAGCGCCTG
>CAWVXN010000409.1:0-3409 GCA_963933695.1 uncultured Myxococcales bacterium
CGCAACAACTTCTGATAGCGCTTGAAAGTCGCTTCCAGGTTTTGCTTCGGGCTCAGGGTGGGATCCAGAGCAATAGAAACCTCTTCCTGGGTCTCGTAGTCCTGCAACTTGACCTCGCTCGCCCCCGGCCGGATCTCGGACAAAGACCCCTTGAGGAGTTCCCCGTGACGCTGGAGATCGTTGGCGCCATCGGCCTCGGCGAGTTCGGCTTCGATTTTCGTAAGCCGGCGCTCGGCATTCTTGCTTTCACGCTTCAAAACCTGGCGGATCTCTCGGGCAAGCCCCGTAGCGTCGCGTTCGCCTTCGTTTTTCGCGTAGTGATCCTCGATGGCAAGGAGCAAATCCGCATCGCCGGCCTGGGCAAAACGATCCGTCCCAGGACTGGGCAGCCCGCTCCCAGGAAGCGCAAACGCCGCCCCCGCCACCATCTCTGGGCGGGTCTCGGACGGGGGGCGCTGGGCCAGAACCACTTGGCCCCGCTCATCCAAAATATAGAGATTGCTCCGCTTGCCCAGCAGGGAGAGCACCAGTTCAAAGCGCCCGTCCCCGGACTCGAAGGCCAGGGCAAGCACCCGGTCCTCGCCCCATAGGCGCGCGCCCATAAGACGCGCGCTGCTCAAATGCGCGCGGATCCAACTCACGAAAGCCGGCGGGTTCTGGGGGGCCTTGGGGAGTCCCGCCACTTGGGAAAGTCGACCCGACGCCGAGTCCGCGCAAAGGAGAAGGAAACGCTTGTGCGCCTTTTCGTCCTGGGGATGGCGCCCATAGAGAGTCAAAACGATACGGTCCCGCCCGGGCTGAACGCAACGCTCCAGACGATGGCCCACAAAGCGGCCGTCGAGGAGTTCGGCAACCCGGCGCAATTCGCTGAAATTAAGCATCCGACAATCCTCCCTAGCTCTGACAGACCGGACAGTAGTGGGCGCTGCGCTGGGCGACCACGCGGCGCACGATCGTGGCGCCGCAATCCAGGCAGGGCTGGCCCTTGCGCGCGTAGACCCGTCGCTCGTCCTGGTAGCCGCCATCGCTGCCATCGGGCGCTACGTAATCGCTGATACTCGACCCACCGGTTTCGATCGAGCGCTTGAGAACCCGAACCACGGCCTGGGCGAGTTTCTCGGCCTCTTGGCGGGTGAGTCGGGCTGCCCTCCGGCCCGGGCGGACCCCGGCCAGGAAGAGCGCCTCGTCGGCGTAGATATTGCCAACCCCGGCCAACACCGCCTGATCGAGCAACAAAGCCTTGATGGGGATTCGGCGCTTGCGGCTCGCCGCAAAAAGTCCCGGGCCATCGATTTCCAGGGCGTCACCCCCCAAGCGGTCCAACCGGGGATGAAGCTCGCCGGGCCGTAGCCAGAACAATTTTCCGAACTTCCGCACGTCCCGGAAATAAACATCCGGCCCGTCCCCTTCGATTCGGAGAGTGAGATGCGTGTGGCCATCGGGCTTGAATGCGCCCTGGTCCTCCGGGGCCAGAGAGGAACGTGCCGTAGCCGAGAGCAAACGCGGACTGGTGGCCAGGCTCGAGAAGAGTTGCCCCGTCATCCCCAGGTGGATAACCAGAGTGCTTTGATCGCCCAGGCGAACCAGCAGGTATTTGCCCAAGCGCTCGATGGCCTCGATCTGGGCGCCGGGCAAAACCGCCTGGAGCCGGGACGGTGGCGTCACGAAAACGTAACTGGGCCCAGTGGTGGAGATTGCCGCGATGCGGCGGCCCACCAGGAGCGGCGCGATGCGGCGACGTGTCACTTCGACTTCGGGCAATTCAGGCATGGACGCGGAGCAGTCTAGCCCGCATCTTTGGTCCACCCCCGGTCCGGAGAGCCGGGCGCCCGGCGCCCGCAGGAAAACCCATGAGTGACAGCGCCACCCCATTCTCCCGCAACCGGGACCAGCGGCGACGGACCCCGCGCCCGCCCCCCCCCATTTCCGCCAACGATTTCGAACGCGCCGCTCTCCGGCACTTGGATCGCTATCCCTGCTCCGCTGCGGGCCTGCGCGCGGTGCTCGAAAGGCGGGCCCAACGCAGCCATGCCCACCATGGGGGTGATCCCGCCGAGGCCGAAGCCCTGATCGAGGCGACCCTTTCCCGCATGCATGAACAGGGATTGCTCGACGATCGGCGTTATGGGCAAGCGCTCGCGCGCCGACTGCGCACTCGGGGCGGTTCCCTGCGGCGCATCGCTGCACGACTCCACGAGAAGGGGATCGCGTCTCCGCTTCGGGCGGAGGTACTGAAAGAGGCGGGGGGGGACGAGGCCGAACTCGAGGCCGCGCGTACCTACGCGCGCCGAAGGGGGCTGGGGGTACATCGCCGAGGCCCCCATCCCGGCTTCTTGGCATCGATGGAGCCCGTTCAGAAGGGCCAGAGCCAGGAGGGCGAGAGCCAGGAAAACGCCGAGACCCAGCGGCGCCAACGCCAACGGGATCTTGCCGCCCTTGCCCGGGCTGGCTTCGCCTTTGCCCAGGCCATTCAGGCCCTCGACAGTGACTGACCCAGGCCCATCGTTGCGCGCCAAGACTCGGGTGTTGATACCGAGGCATCCGGTCCCTGTGGTAAGGTCGGGTGGCTAAAAATGGCCACCTGCGGAATTCCGGCGCCGCCGGTACTCGCCGGACTCTTCGGATCCTGGGCATTCACGCGTCCAGCCAACTCCGTGGGCGGGCGACCGCACAAGAGCGGGCTGACCGGCCAAACAAGAGCCTTTGAATCCGGCAGACGGAATAGTAGAGAGCCCCATTAGTAGACAGCCCATTAGTAGACAGCCCTGAAGTAGACAGCCCCATTAGCCGAGAGACCCTTTAGCCGAGAGCCCCTAAGAGAGACCCATTGACCGAACCCGTCTCCCACCACCCCTACCCGGATGTTGACCCTCAGCCGAACTTCTCGGAACTCGAAGAGCGCGTCCTCGCGCGCTGGCGCGAAGACGCCACCTTTCAGAAATCCGTGGACGCTCGCGATGCGGGGGAGAAGGGAAGTAACGAGTACGTCTTCTACGACGGACCTCCCTTCGCGAATGGTCTGCCCCACTACGGACACCTGATCACCAGCTACATCAAGGACATCGTTCCGCGCTACCAGACCCTGCGCGGGCGCCGGGTGGAACGCCGCTTCGGCTGGGACTGCCACGGCCTGCCCGCGGAAATGGAAGCCGAGAAGGAGCTCGGGGTTTCCGGTCGCACCGCGATCATGGAATTCGGGATCGACCGCTTCAACGATCACTGCCGGCAATCGGTGATGAAGTACACCCAGGAATGGGAGCGATACATCGACCGAGCGGCGCGCTGGGTGGATTTCGAGAATGACTACAAGACCCTCGATCTTTCCTACATGGAGAGCCTGATCTGGGCCGTCAAACAATTGCACGAGAAAGGGCTGCTCTACGAGGACTACAAGGTCATGCCCTACTCC
>CAWVXN010000410.1:0-3406 GCA_963933695.1 uncultured Myxococcales bacterium
ACCCTTCAGCCTGTCCGGGCATACCCGTTTGGCAGATCGGCTGGGCAGATCGGCCGCGGCATTCGAGAGCCCCTCGGACCCACTCAAGGAGAAGATCTTTGGCGAACCCAGACACCGAGAAGGCCCTTGGATTCGGAATATTCCTGGCCCCCTTCCACTCCGTTAAAGAAGACCCCACCGCCGCCCTGGACCGAGACTTTGAGCTGATCGAGTGGCTGGATGAATTGCGCTTCGACGAGGCCTGGATCGGCGAACACCACTCCGCGGGCTACGAAATTATCGCCTCGCCCGAAATCTTCATCGCCGCAGCCGCCGAGCGAACCCGCCACATTCGCCTGGGAACCGGGGTCGTCTCCCTCCCCTATCACAACCCCCTGATGGTGGCCGAGCGCATCAACCAACTCGACCACATGACCCGGGGCCGCGTCATGCTGGGGGTCGGCCCGGGCTCCCTGCAATCCGACGCGCGCATGCTGGGCCTGGAGCCCACCCGCCAACGCGCCATGATGGAGGAATCCCTGGAGGTCATCGTGCGCTTGCTTCGAGGCGAAACCGTGAGCGAAACCCGGGAATGGTTCGAACTCAACGAGGCCCGGCTTCATCTGGACCCCTATAGCGATCCCCATGTGGAACTGGCCGTGGCGTCCCAGGTTTCTCCGGCGGGGGCGCGCATGGCCGGGCGCTTCGGATTGGGCCTGCTTTCGGTGGGAGCGACCACCCAGGGCGGGTTCAATGCCCTGGCCGCCAACTTCGATGTCTACAGCAACGAGTGCGAGAAACACGGGAACCCGGTCAATCGCGACGGCTGGCGTCTAGTCGGCCCCATGCACATTGCCGAGACTCGCGAGCAAGCGCGCAAGAATGTGATGTTTGGCTTCGAGGATTGGCTCTTCTACTTCCAGAAGGTCGCGAACCTGCCCCTGGGCGGCGACGGTTCGCCCGAGGAAGCCCTGGATGGCCTCATCGAAGGCGGCTTCGCCGTGGTGGGATCCCCGGACGACGCCATCGCCCAGATCGAGCGACTGAAGGCCGAGTCCGGAGGCTTCGGGAGTTATCTCATCATGGCCACCAACTGGGCGGACTGGGCCCAGACCCGGCGCAGCTACGAACTCTTCTCCCGTTACGTGATGCCTCATTTTCAGGGGCGAAACCGGGCGCGCGAGTCGAGCATGGAATGGACCATGAAAAACCGAGACCGGTTCCGGGGCGACTACGCGAGCGCCGTCGAAAAGGAAATCAAGACCTATGCGGAAGGCCAGGTGCCCGACAAAGCCGTGGACTGAGGCATCCGCCGCTTTGGCCCCGGTTCGGACTCTGGTCTAACTTCGCTGTCCCCACTCGCTGTCCCAACTGCCCTGTCCCCACTTCTCTGTCCCCACTTCTCTCGTGCCCACTCGCTCCCCCAACCCGTCGGCCTCGCGCCCGGCCTCATCCGGAGACTTTGCGATGACTACCGCTCACCCGATTCGCTCCAAGGGCCTTCACCATGTCGCGTATGCGACTCGCGACCCCGAGGCCACCTACGTTTTCTACAGCGAGAAACTCGGAATGCCCCTGGTCCACACCGAGAACCATCGTCAGGGCGACGGGTATTTCCGGCATTTCTTCTTCGACATGGGCGCCGGCGACCACCTGGGCTTCTTCGAGGTGAAGGATGTGGGCGAGGAAGACGATTACAAGACGGCGGTCTCCCTAGGCGTGGGCCTTCCGATCTGGGTCAATCATCTCGCCTTTCAGCTGGACAGCGAGGACGAGTTGCGGGCCATGGTGGGGCAATTGCACGATCGCGGCATCGACCAACTCCAGGAAGTCGATCACGGCTGGTGCCGGTCGATCTACCTCCTCGATCCCAACGGAATCATGGTCGAGTTCTGCGTCACCACCGACGTCGCGGCCTTCACCCAGGGCGAGGACGAAGCCCTCAGGCTTCTCCGAGCACCGCCCGAAACGATCCCCGCCGATTCCGCCAAGGAAACCTCGGTGGCCAAGTCCACCTGACCTGCCAAGGGGTCACTGCTCGGTACCACCGGAAGCGTTGCAAAAGCTCCGGATGACTAAAAAATCCCCGCCCACTCCGGGGCCGGGTCGCCAGGGGATCAGTGTGCACAAGAACATTCAAAGGGGGCGCCCCTCGAAATCGGCCCTGATCGTCGGGGCCCTGGCCCTCGCCCTGATCGGACCGGGCACGGCCGCCGCCCACCCCCTAGCCCCAGCACTCCTGGAACTGCGGAGCGGGGAAGAGGGCCTCGCCGAAGTGGCCTGGAAAACCTCGCGCCTCAAGCCTCGGGGCGCCGACATTCGCCCGCTCTTGCCAGTCGAATGCCCGGCCGTTTCGGATCCCGTGGTCGAGGAGGACGAGCAAAGCGTCACCCTGGTCTGGAACATTCAATGTCCGGGCAACGAGGGGTTGGTGGGGCGACAGATCGCGATCAGCGGGCTCGAGGCCACCCGAATCGATGTGCTGGTGCGGGTTACCCTGGCCGACCAGCGCGTTGTCAGCACGGTCCTCCATGCGGGGGACTCGGAATTCCGGGTGCCGGCCAAGCCTGAGAAAAGCCAGGTCGTCAAGGCCTACGCCCAACTGGGGTTCGAGCACATCCTCACCGGGCCCGACCACCTTCTCTTTGTTCTGGGGCTGATTCTACTGGTAATCGGCTGGCGGCCCCTGCTCAAGACCGTGACCGCCTTCACTGTGGGGCACAGCCTCACGCTCTCGGTGGTGGCCCTGGGTCTCGTCCGGGTCCCATCCTCCCTGATCGAGGTGCTGATCGCCGGGAGTGTTCTCCTGCTCGCCGTCGAACTGACCACGCGCAACCGCGCACGTCCGAGTCTTCTGCGGCGGAAACCCTGGCTCATGGCTCTGGGCTTCGGGCTGCTCCACGGAATGGGCTTCGCCGGGGCCCTGGCCGAGATCGGCCTCCCCGACGACGAAATTCCCCTCGCGCTCTTCTCATTCAATATCGGCATCGAACTCGGACAACTCGCCTTCGTGGCCGTCATCCTCGCCGGGGCCGCGCTCCTGCGGGCGCCCCTCGCCCGAGCCCCCCTCTGGGTGCTCCGCGCTCCCGCCTACGCGATCGGCAGCCTGGCGGTCTATTGGATGCTCGAGCGCACCGCCGCCCTGTTCTGAGTTCGACGTTCCCGTTGGGCCCAAGGCGGGGCCCGGGGACGCGGTCCGCCTGTGGGCCTGGCCGGGGCCCGCGCATAGGGACGCGCGAAGGGCTCGTTAGGAAAGCCAGCGCCCGAGACCGGTGCCCCAAAGAATTTTCATGAACTTCTGTAGGCCGGCGTCGCTCTTGGATCGATAGGGATAACGGGAGACCGACATCTTTCCCCCCCGCCGGTCCACGATAATAGGCTCGGCATGGCAGTAGCCCTTCAAGCCGGTTTCGCCGTTGACCTGGCC
>CAWVXN010000411.1:0-3406 GCA_963933695.1 uncultured Myxococcales bacterium
GAGGGATGGACTGCTGGGGATAATATTGCAGTTCTGCTCCCGGCCTGGATCTTCTCATACCCCCGTCATGAAGCGCCCTGTCATGAAGGCCCCTGTCATGAAGCCCCCTGTCGGAAAGCGCATCGCCTCGATGGGGGCCAGTATGCAGGTGACCGGCTTGATCAATCCTGGTTTGCCGCCGGCTCGATTTGAAAGTGCTCTTGGGGTCCCGGGATCGCTGATGTGTCTTGGACTTCTGCTTGGGCTGTACTGGCCCGCCCAGCTCAACGCGGCGGAGATCGATTCGGCCCCGCCTGCGCGCCCGGGCGCGAGTTCCGAAGCGGGCAAGATCGTCAACGCGGCACCGGCACCGGCACCGGCACCGGCGATCGTCGAGACGGGTGAGGCCGAGTTGGGGAGCGATGGCTCGGAAGAGGAGGACGAGTTCGGGGTTGAGAGCGCGATCGACCACTCGGGCATCGAGGAAATGACCATTCAAGGAGCGGCCAATAGCAGCACGCTGGCAGCCGACGCGGCGGAATCGGCGGTTCAATTCGACGCCGAGGAACTCGGGGCTCTGGGCGCCACCGATATCAGCGATATTGCGAAGGTCACACCGAACCTCGAGATCACCAAGGCCGGGGCGACCAGCGCGAACTTTTTCATCCGGGGCGTCGGCCTAGCCGATTACAGTGCAAACTCGGCCAGCGCCGTGGCGATTTATCAAAACGGCGTTCCCCTCAATTCAGCCGCTCTGCAGCTCGTTGGCCTTTTCGATGTGGCCTCGGTGGATGTCCTCCGTGGCCCCCAGGGCGCGGGGAGCGGGCGTAGCGCCTCCGCGGGCGCCATCAAAATCACTTCGCGCAAGCCCACCGGGGAATACAACGCGCAGCTGAAGGTCAGCATGGGGGCTTACGAGAGCGACGTGGCACTAAACGCGCTGATTCAAGACTATGAAGGTGCTGTGGAGATGCCTCTGGTCGAGGACTTGCTGTCGGCGCGGATTGCCTTTCGCGCTCGGGCGGCTGATCCTTATATGACCAATGGGTGCGGGAACGCCCCGCCCTTTTCGGAGCGCGTGCCCGCCACTAACCAGCTCGATGACGCATCCTCGATCTGTGGAGAGCGAGTGTTTTTCAGCCAGCCCGGAAGTATCTCTCAAATTCCGCTGGGCCTTCCTACGGCGGTCGGCGACCAGGGCAACTGGGCGCTGCGGGGGCTGTTTCGTCTCGAACCCGAGGGTGCGGATACGGATTGGCTGCTCAGCGTGCACGGGGGCCGGCTCGATCAGCAGTCCTCCCTGGGGCAGGCGATGGGCACCCAAGCCTCTCTGGGCATAAGGACGAGCGCCGGGTATTTCGAGCCCGATCAGCGAGCAGAGTGGTTGAGCTATCGAGATCCCTTGGTGGCTTCGGGGGTGCCTGATTCCGAAGCCCAAGCGCAGGCCAGTGCGCTCCTTGCGAACAACCTCGTCACTCGTCCCCTGGATCTTGGACCATACCGGGGCGATTACAATCGGGTCGGCCAGACGACCCGGGACACTTGGGGGACTTCGCTCAACGGCCGAATTTTCCTGGGCGACTTCGGCCGCTTGGGTGAGGTCGAACTTGAGACGATATCGGCCTACGACGGCTATTCGCGGTCGCGAGATACCGATCAAGATTTTACACCCGATGTTCTATTCGAAATAGAACAAGACGATGAGGGATGGCAGCTTTTTCAGGAACTCAAGGCCACGAGCGAGAGTCCAGATGGGTCACTGCGGGGGGAACTCGGCGGCTATTTCTTGATGGAAGAACTCGAATACTCCAGCCTCTCGAAGACGTTCGATGCGAATATCGATGCGTTGAGGACCTTTGAGCAGAGTGTCAAGAGTTTCGCCGTCTATGCGGGGGTGGATTGGGATTTCCTCGATGACTTCAGTCTGAACGCAGGAGCGCGGTACAACTATGAGGACAAAAGCTTCGATCTGACCAAGTTCACGCTCTTTGGTCAGATTGCTGTTGGCGGCGAGGCGCCTCAGCAACGATCGGTCTGGACTGCGCCTACGGGTCTGGTCAGCCTCACCTATCGCTTCAGCGACGACGTCTCGGCCTATTGGAAATACTCCCGGGGCTGGAAGGGTGGGCACTACAACGCGAACACCCCGGGCGCCCCTCCCGCCGATCCTGAGACTGTGGACTCCATTGAAGCGGGTGTCCGGGGGGCGTGGTTCGACAACCGCATGCGGCTCAGCGGGGCGGTGTTCTACTACAGCTACCAGAATTACCAACTCTTCCTCTTCGAGAATGCGATCGGGAGCCCTCCGATTCTCGAGGTCATCAACGCGGGTGATGCCCAACAATACGGCGCCGAACTCGAATTGGATTTCATGCCCCTGATGGACCGGGAACACATCCCCGAATTTTGGGGGGACCTGCAGGTTTCGTTGCGGGCGGGCTGGCTCAACAGCCAATTCCTGAATTTCGTCAATACCATCGAAGTTTTGCGGGGCACTTCGTTCCAGCAGGAAGAGGTCGTGTATACCGGCAATCAGTTGCCGAATGCGCCCGAGTTCAAGGTGAGCGGTTCGTTGGAGTGGCCTTTCGACCTGGGGCGCTTCGGTACGTTCGCCCCCCGGTACGATTTTGCTTGGAGCAGTGACATCTTCTTCGACGCGAACGAAGGGAGGGGCAACGACCCCGACTCCGCCCGGCCTATTCCGGCCATGACTATCGCCCAGCCTGCGTTCGCGCTCCACAATCTGCGCTTCACTTGGCGCGAGGCCAATGGCAATATCGAGATTTCGGGTTGGGTGCGGAATCTGACTGATGTGCGGTACAAGACGTTTGCATTCGACGCCTCAATCTTCGCCAACGTCATTCTGAATTTCGTGGGCGAGCCCCGTACGGCAGGGGCTGACATCACTTTTCGATTCTAGTTTGGGCGGCGTTTCCGAGTGCTGCCGACAACCATCCAACTTGTGAGCGAAGTCAATCAATCGATGAATCAATTTCAATTCATGCACGGGGAAAGGACTTGCCGCGTGAGACGAAGCCAGCAGGCCGCTTTCCTCGCTCTCACCCTTGTCCTGGCTGTTACTGGGTGTCCTGCTCCGGATTCCGGAAGCAGTTCCTCGAAGGGCCGCTTCGTGGCGTGCCCGGATGGGCTGACGGTGGCTGACAAGGCTACGGGGCTTCTATGGGAAAAGACGACCGGAGCTGAAGGGAATCCAACGAATACTCCAGGGGGGACTGGGCCGAATAGGGACTGTAGTCGCCCCTTCCCCCCCGAGAGCGACCCAAGCAGCGGGGCGGCCAGAAAAAAATGTGGTGATTTTGTAGTTGTTGACGTCACCGGGCAGACACTCGCTGTGACTGCAACGGACGTAAACAACAAATACACCTGGTCGGCAGACTCCAGCACAAGCGAAACCGGTTTCGCGTTC
>CAWVXN010000412.1:0-3403 GCA_963933695.1 uncultured Myxococcales bacterium
CCGCCGAGCCTCAACAATAGGTGCCAAGACTTTCGTAAGTTCCTCCTTCGCGCTTGCCGCCGCAACAGGGTCGTCGCGAAACCCCAGGAGAGCAATTGCCCACTTGTGAAATACTTCCTCCCGATCTCGAGGAAGACCAAGCAAACCAGCAATAACTCGATACGGAAATGGCGCCGCGTATTCGGAAACCAAATCGAAGCTTTTCCGCCCGACCAGTCTGTCTGCAAGTTCCGCTGCGAGCCGACCCAACCCCTCGGCCTCATAACTCGCCACCGCGCGTGATCGGAATGCCGGGGTCGCAAGTTTTCGATAGATCAGATGCTGGGTGGGATCTTCCATGGAGATGAAGCTTTTTCCAATCGCACCCTCAATCGACGCTTGGTACATGCGGTGGGGCGGAAAGCGTTCGGAATCCCGGAAGGCATCGAGCAGCGCCGCGTGCCCGGTGATGATAAAAGCCGGCAGCGTGAGGAATCGTGTGAGCGCAACTGGCCCGCGTTTCCGATAACCGTGCAAAATCTTATGAAGCTGTTCGCCGGGCATCGCGTCCAGCGCGAAGTCTGCTTTATCCAGCATTAACGACGATGCGGAACCAGAATCCGCAACAGTAGACATAAATTTAGTCACCCTTCCCTCCGGCGTCACATGTGCCGAGGCCCCGGTAATCCACGGCCGAGAATTAGTCTATTGCACGATCCAGACGAGTTCCATTCCTGCCAAATCCGGCCAGATCGGCCGGGATCCTGCCAACACCCGCACACGCTCCGTCACACGCTCAATTGTTAAAGGCGAGGGTGCGCCGAACGAATCCCAGACCAGAGAGTTCGCAGTGGAAGCTCTTCGGCCCATTATCCATATGGCCTCATTCGATTCAGATTGACCTACTGCTCGTTTGAAAATTGAAGGCAAGTAATCGTGTCCGCCCAATTCCGCGGTTCAGTCGTCGAGACCGTCCCCAACGAATAGGGTCAAGGGCGACTGATCGAGTGGCTAACCTTCTCGAACAGGCTGTAGAGTTCATGTCAACGAAAAAGAACCCCGAGAAGAAGGCTTTTCAGCGCGATGGGACCGCGGTCGGTGGTGTGGTCGGTGACCGAGAGCCATTTCGGCCCTATGGACACAGAGCGAGTCCGAGGACAAAAATGAAAGTCGACGCAGGTATCGCTGCAAAGATGAGACAGATCGGGGCGGAGGCTTCCCGCCTTGAGGCCTTGGGCTACGACGGACTCCGTCTGGCCGAGTTGAACCACGATCCATTCATGCCCCTGGCTCTCGCTGCAGCGAATACCGACCGCATTGAACTCGTGACATCCGTGGCGGTTGCATTTTCCCGGAATCCCATGTCCATGGCGATTCTTGCGCACGATCTCAACGCATTTTCAGACGGCCGTTTTGTGCTGGGAATCGGCTCACAGGTAAAGCCCCACATTGAGCGCCGTTTCAGCATGCCTTGGCATAAAGCTGCCCGGCAGATGCAAGAGTTCATCGAGGCGATGCATGCGATCTTCGATTGTTGGTATGACGACCAGCATTTGCACTATGTCGGCGAGTACTATCAACACACGCTGATGCCAGCCACCTTTAGGCCCGAGGATACCGGTGGCCCCCGCCCGCGTATCGCTCTCTCGGCAACGGGCCCTCTGATGACCAAGGTCGCCGCCCGAGTGGCCGATGGAATGATTATGCATCCCTTCTCCACTGAAAAGTACATGCGCGAAGTGACGATACCCGCGATTGAGGAGGGCTTGGGAGAACGGGGACGCACCCTCGACGATTTCGAACTCGATTACGCACCGATGATCGCCCCAGGCTCGAATGACGAGGAGATCGAGCGCGCCGTGGGGTTCATCCGCGGGCGCATTGCGTTCTATGGTTGTACGACTGCCTATCGGCCGGTGCTCGAGATTCATGGTTGGGGTGAACTGCAGGATGAACTGATCGCACTGAATCGCCGGCACGAATCGGACGAAATGGCCAGACTCATCACTGACGAAATGATTGACACCTTCGCAATCGTGGGCCGTCCGGCTCACGTCGTCGATGAGATGCACAAGCGCTTCGGCGGAATGATCGACCGAACTGGCTTTTCGGTGCAGGGTTTACCTGACGACGAGTTGAGCGCCTTGCTTGAGAAACTGAGGGCCGGCTAGCGGTACGCTTCGAGGCCGGCGAGGAACGACATCGTCAATCACCGGCAATCGCCGCCAATCACCGGCAATCGGCCCCAATGGCTTCGGCAATCCCACCGGCTCGGGCAATCCGCTTTCGTCCATTCCCCCCCCACGGCCAAAAAGCGGCAGAAATTGGAGTGAAACTTTCGAGACGACCCGGTTCGGCGGCGCGCCCTGGTCAGGACGACATGATACCTTCCGGGGCATCATGATTTATCCCCACAGTAACGAGACTCAGACCCGCTGGGACCACGGCGACTACCGAGTTCAGCTCGACCTGCCAAACAACCCAAAGCCCATGGGTTTCTGTGACGGGTCCGACGCCGACGTCGCAGAACTAGTCGCCATTGCCGAGTCTGAAGGCGCCGACGAAATGCGTATCGAAAAGAAGGTGCTCAAGACCGGGCGCGAGATCTGGACCCTCCACGGCGGCAGCTGAATCTTGCTGTACACCGTGAACGGGGTTCGCAGAACACCGTTCAAGCTAGGCCGTTTTTTCGCATCGGTACCGGAAGGCTCCCTCTGAAGAGGCGGCCGGCTCTCTTCGGATCGTGGGTCCCTGCACTGAATCGGATCCATTCAAAGCAGGCACTTCCCTTGCCAAACTGACCGATAGCCAAGGGTGTTATACTGCGAACTCCGCTCTTAAATTCGCCAAGGTAGATAAAGTCGATGGTCGATCCTCTTCGAGTGCTTATGGTCAGCCCCCAGTTCCGACCTATGGTCGGTGGGTACGAACAAGCGGGCGAACGACTGGGCGCTGAACTTGTCCGCAGAGGCCACCGGGTCACGGTGGTGACTGAACGCCGGGATCCCGCTTGGCCAGCCAGGGAAGACATCCAAGGGATTCGGGTCCGGCGCCTGACTTCCTGGAATCTGCCGAAGTTGCAGACCATCAGCGGAATTTTCTTCTTAGCGCTCTTCTTGCTCTCCCACGCTCGCCGATTCGATGTCATTCATGTTCATCAATACGGGTGGTCCTCCACCGTAGCGATCATTTTGGGTCGAATGCTCGGTCGCCCGGTGGTGCTGAAACTCACCAGTACTGGTCCCCAGGGCATCCTTGCGACCCTCAACCTCCTTCACGGCACAGGCTTCCACGTGCGCCTACATCGACGGCTTTCGGCTTGCATCGCAACCAGCGAGCGGGCGCGGAAGGAAGTCATTGAACTCGGCTTGGCTGCAGACCGCGTCCATCTCATCCCCAACGGCCTCGATACTCGGGCGTTCGT
>CAWVXN010000413.1:0-3400 GCA_963933695.1 uncultured Myxococcales bacterium
CCCATGGGCAAGCCAAAATCGAAGAGCACCCGATCCACATCCCAGGGCATCGCGCCCTCCATGATCAATCGATTGGCTTGGACCTGGCGTGCACTCAGGATGCGGTTGCCCACGAAGCCCGGGCAGACTCCCACCAGGGCAGCGTTCTTTCCGATGCGTTTGGAAATCGCCATGGAGGTGGCGATGACCGGATCGGAGGTGACGTCACCCCGAACGACCTCCACCAATTTCATCACGTTGGCGGGACTGAAGAAATGCAGGCCAATCACCGATTCGGGTCGAGTGGTGGCCTCGGCGATTTCGTTGACATCCAGGGCCGAGGTATTGCTCGCCAAGATCGCCCCGGGCCGGACGATCGCATCCAGGCGCGCAAAAATTTCTTTCTTGAGCGGCATGCTTTCGAAAACCGCCTCGATGACCAGATCCACGTCGGCGAGTTTCTCCATCTCGAGGCTTCCCGCGATCAGGCCCACTCGCTCCTCGACTGCCTCGGCCGAGATGCGGCCCCGGCTCGCGCTGCGCTCGTAGTTGGCCCGAATCACCCCCAGGCCCCGGTCCAGGGCCTCTTGGCTTGTCTCCACCAGGGTTACGGGGATTCCGATATTCGCGAAGTTCATCGCGATTCCGCCCCCCATGGTTCCCGCACCGATTATCCCGACCTTTTGGATCTCGATCTGGGGCGTGTCCCGGGGCACATCGGGCAGCTTCCAAATTTCGCGTTCGGCGAAGAAAACGTGACGCTGGGCCAGGGATTGCGGCCCCGTGATGAGTTCGCGAAAGAGTTCCTGCTCCACCGCCATGCCCCCAGCGAAATCCAGGTTCACCGCGGCCTCAATGCAGCGTACGTTGTACTCGGGCGCTAGAAAGCCGCGGGTTCGCCGCGCGATGCCCTTCCGGAAGGCTTCGAAGATCTCGGGCTTGCCCCGAGCCGCTTCAAGCTTTTCATCGATATCGCGCACTTTCCGCAGGGGCCGGCCCTCGGCCACCACTTGCTCCGCGAAAGCAATGGCGGCGGACTCCAGTTCGCCTTCGGGCGCCAGTTGATCCACCAATCCGAGTTCGAGACATTCCGCAGCCGGCGCGTGCCGACCGCTGGTCATCATTTCCAAGGCCTTCTCGACACCCACCAGTCTCGGCAGGCGCTGAGTACCCCCGGCTCCGGGCAGAAGGCCCAGGTTCACCTCGGGGAGCCCACATCGCGCCGACCCAAGAGCCACGCGATAATGGCAACACAGAGCCACCTCGAGCCCGCCTCCTAGAGCTGTTCCATGAATCGCCGCGATCACCGGCTTACTGGAGTTTTCGATGGCATCCTGGACCTCGCCAAGCCCCGGCCCCTTTGGCGGCCCACCGAACTCCGTGATGTCGGCCCCTGCAATGAAGGTGCGGCCTCGACAGATAAGCACCACCGCGCGCACGGTTTCGTCCGCGGCGGCCAGGTTCAAGCCAGCGAGCAGGCCCGCACGAACCGCGGCGGAGAGGGCATTGACCGGAGGAGAGTTCAGGCTCAGAACACCGATCCCGTTGACCGTGTTGAATTCGGCGACTTCATTCAGAGAGGGCATTTAGGGCAATCCTTAGTGGGAGAAAAATTGGGGGAAACCACGAGTGGGGCGTTGTGGGCGAGTACTCCTGGGTGAAGACCCCTCGGCTTTGGCCTGCCCGGCCCCCCGAGGCGAACTTCATCGCTCCCGGCGGAATGGCTAGGGAAAGCGAGTCTCGCCCAGCTCGACGGGGACGCCAATGGGCGCCAACTGGCCCATCGGATTCGGAGGACCCCCCAGGCCGGCGAAGCAACGGGCCTCCATAATCTGGAATTCCGGAAGAAAGAGGGAGAGAGACGGGAGGGGGAAAAGCGATCCCGCACCGGGCCCTCGTTGACAAATTTATATTGACACTTACCCTGCCATAACTCGACGCGACCCGCTTTAAAATTCGCCCCCAGCCTTATAAGGAAACTCAGCCATGGAAACCCTGCGCACACCCGACGAATGTTTCGAAAATCTGCCCGGCTACCCCTTCGCGCCTGTCTACACCGACGTGCCCGACGGCGAGGGTGGGCAACTCCGAATTCATCATCTGGACGAGGGCGATCCCCAGGCACCGGTGGTTCTGTGTATGCACGGCCAGCCCTCCTGGAGTTATCTCTACCGCCACATGATTCCCCTTCTCACCGGGGCAGGACTCCGGGTGCTCGCCCCCGACCTGGTGGGCTATGGGCGTTCGGATAAACCCGCCCAGCGGGAAGACTACTCCTACCAGCGCCAGATCGACTGGATGACCGCGTGGCTGATCGCCAACGATGTAACGGACGCAACTTTTTTCGGTCAGGACTGGGGCGGCCTGATCGGCCTTCGAATGGTGGCCGAGAACCCCGAGCGTTTTGCGCGGGTGGTCATCTCCAATACGGGACTACCGGTTCCCGGGCCGGTCCCGGACGAAATCGTCGAGCAAGTTCGCCGTTTCCGTGCCGACGCCCCCACGCCGACTCTGCCCGAAGTCCACGCGGCGATATCCGGCGGAACCGGAAATCCCTGGCCCGTTTCCTTCGCATACTGGCAGAAATGGTGTTGGGACACGGAGGATCTTCCTGTCGGTATCGCGGTGACAAGTGTGCTGGATGGGCGAACCGCGACTCCAGAGGAAGTCGCCGCCTACGACGCCCCCTTCCCGGACCCCCGGTACAAGATGGGCCCCCGGGCCATGCCGAGCCAAGTGCCCTCCCTACCGGGGGACCCTTCGGAAGAAGGCAATCGCCGGGCCTGGGCAGTCTTTGAGAAGTGGGAAAAACCCTTTCTCACGGCCTTTGTCGACAACGACCCCGTCAGTGCCGGGGGAGACGCCCGCTTTCGCGAGCAAATCCCAGGGGCTTCGGGCCAGCCCCATCAAACGATCCAAGGCGGTGGGCATTTCCTCCAGGAGGGGCGTGCCGATGTCCTTTCACAGATCATCGCCGACTTCATGAAGGCGTGAGCCTGGGTCAGAGCCCAGTTACAAAAAAGGGGGCATTGACAGGCCTTCCGGCGGTCAAATAGCATGGGCCCCTCGCCCGTATACCCCCAGCGCCCCGGCGTACCCCTCCCCGGCTTTCCGGGGGTAAGGAAGGACTGAACTTTGGAAATTCGTGATCGCATTGCAGTCATTACCGGTGGGGCCAGCGGCATCGGCCGGGGTTTGGCCGAGCGCTTCCACGCCGACGGCGCCCGCCACGTGGTCGTTGTCGATCGGGACGAAGCCGGCGCCCAAGCCGTAGCCGAGAAGGTGGGGGGAACCGGCGTGGGAGTGGATGTATCCGACGAGGAAGCGATTCGCGCTCTGGTCGAGCGCACCGAAACCGACCACGGCCCGATCGACCTCTTCTTTTCCAACGCGGGCTTCGTCACCCTTGGCGGCCTGGAGG
>CAWVXN010000414.1:0-3394 GCA_963933695.1 uncultured Myxococcales bacterium
GCCTACGATCATCAGCGTCAACGAATGCGACCCCCTGCGCGACGAGGGCATCGGCTTCTACCGCCTGCTGCTGCGCGCCGGCGTCTCCGCGCGCTGCCGCCAAGTGATGGGCACCATCCACGGCACTGAGATTTTTCCCATCGCGTGCCCCGACATCAGCCGGGAAACCGCGCTCAGCCTCGCGGATTTCTGCCGCAACGGCTAACGGGGTCGGCGCGCCAGGTACTCGGCTTCGGCCGAAGCGACCTCCACGCCTTGGTCGTCGCGCACCACCGCGTGCAAGGTGAACCCAGCCTCCCCTTCCCCCTCGAAATCCGCCCTCAGAGCCCGTGCAGCCTCGTCACCAAACAGGGCTTCGGCGCTAATGCCCGAGCGCGCGGGGCGCTTGAACTCGATGGCCACTTTCTTCACCACCGCGAAGAAGGGCTCGCCCTCCAGCGCGGACATCATCACGAGGCCGCCCAGTACCTCGGACGCCGCCCACTGAATCGCCGCATGGATGGTCGCGATATGGTTCATGTTGCTCGCCCGAAAGGGCACAAAGCAGCGGTAGATGCCGTCCCTCGCCGACTCGACTTCAAGGCCCACATAATCATAAATGGGAAAGGCACGCCGCAGCCCTCGTTGAAGGCGAACTTCCGGGCTCGACTCATCGGGAGAAGACATAGGCCTGCTTTCTAGCAAGAAGGGGTCGACTCAAATCGACTAGCTGTGGGGGTTCCACTTGCGAATGGGGGTTCACTATCGATCAGGGCGTTCACTATCGATAGGAAGTTTCACTAACGATCGGCGTTGTCCTAACGATCGGCGTTGTCCTAACGATAGTCGTTGTCCTAACGATCGACGCTGCACTAGCGATACGGATTGTGGTCCACGGGATGACCCGCATACGCGTTGATGGAAGCTAGGGTATCCAGGGATTCAAAAACTTCATGGATGCGGTTGTCCCGGCTCCGGGCGAAGAGCGCGTACTGGTTTTCATAGGGCGCCCCGTTGTTTCGATAGGTCGCACGATAGATGAAGCGGACGGCGCTGGCGCTGGCATCCCCCAACTCGTCGAGAAGCTCCACCTCGACCTCGGGGAAATAGACTGCTTCCCAGATGCGGCGGTTGAACGCCTCCACGGCTGCGAGGCCCTCATGGGGTCCGGCGATCTTGCCCAGGGACGGCGATAGCGACCAACGGACGTCTTCGGAGTAGAGGGCTTTCATCGCCTCGGGCTTGCCGAAGCATTCCACCAGTTGGCCGGCGAGGGTCCGCGCCATCTCAGCCTTCGCTCGGTCCCGCGGATCCGGTGATCTCCGAAAGGGTTGGACCCACTTTCTCGGCCACGGGGAGCAGCACCTGAGGATCGAAGCCATACGCCTTGATGGCGCTTTCTCCGAGAATCGCGCGAATCTCGCCTTCGGGGTAGTCGGCAAAGGTCTCTTGCATGTAGCTCCGCGTATTGGGCCAGGTGCCTTCCAAGTGCGGATAGTCCGAGCCCCACAACAACTTGTCGAGACCAATCCGGTGCCGCTCCCGGCCCTCGTGCCCCGGCATAAAAGAAGCCCCGATATAGCATTGGCGCTGGAAGTACTCGGTGGGCGACAGGGAAAGACCACTGGAGAAATGTTGGAAGAAGGGAAGATTCGCCTTGAACTCGAAAACCCGCAGGCGCTCGAGGATCCAGGCGGTGCCGGTCTCGGTGAGAATCAATTTGAGTTCCGGGTGCCGCTCGAAGGCTCCCGACCAGAGCAGCGCGGTAAAGGCGCGCTGGGCCCACATATCGACTTCGCTGATGTACATGGCGGTCGCACTGGGCAAGTCGCCGTAATCCGGCGACCAGCCCGAATGGGCCTGGAGCGGGAGACCCAACTCTACGCAGGTCGCCCAGAGCGGCTCGTAGCGCGGATGATGATAGAACGGAAAATCACCGGTGCTGGTGGGCAACAGCACGCCCCCCCAGAGCCCCCTCTCCCGGGCGGCCCGCACTTCTTGGCAGGTCACCTCGATGTCGTCGATGTTGATCAGGATCACCCCGGCGTGTCGGCCGGGATTTTCGTTACAGAAATCGGCTAGCCAGCGGTTGTAGGCACGAATACCCGCCAAGTTGTGCTCGGGATCCACCGGGTTGCGGTATTGCAGCAGGCCGGCGCCGAAGGGCGCCATTTGCGGAAAGATCACTTCGCCCACAACCCCATCGGCCTCGAGTTCCTCGAGGCGGACCGCCATGTCCCACTCACCCGGGCGCGGCGCGAACGGGCTTTCGCCATCGCTGAGCATGGCAAAGAGCGTGGCGTCCTCGATCTCGCCGGGGGCCTGCTTCATCAGGGCCTGGTACTGGCCCGCATCCCCGGTCTTGGCCGCTAGATCGTCCATGGCCTCCTGGTCAAAGAATGTCCCCGTCCGGGCGATCAATTCCTTGACGTACGTGACCCACCATTCCTGGGCGGCCGCGTGCATGGCCTTGGGGATGTACTCGTTATAGATGGAGGGCAGCGCACCGGCATGGCAGTCAGCGCTGACGATTAGGACATTGGACATGGGCAACCTTTGCGAATAGAGAAGCGAACAGGGTGGCAGCCTCAGCAGAAATTACCAGGGGTCCGCCCTGGACTCGACGGACCGGTCTCCACGGGAATATTCCCCCTTGGCCGCCCCGCAAACTCATTGCCGGCGGCCGTTGCGGCGCGCCGCCCGGCGCTTTCCCCGCTTCAGTTCCCGGCGCAGATCCGCGGTGTAGAACTGACAATTACCAAAGGGCACGCCGAGGATCTTGTAACTCCCCCGGTCGATGGCCGACTGGGAGGGAAGCGCATATTCGCCGGCCAGCAATGGCGCAACGAAAGCCATTTGTTGTTCGCTTCGCGGCCAGATCGAACAGATCGCTTTCATGACCCCAATCACAAAGAGATCGTGGCGCCGAGGATGCATGACGCCGCGGTAGAGATCGAGATCCGGTGGCGCGCACCCCAGGAGTTCGTCCGTCAGAAAAGGCAACGTAAACCGGTACCCCGTGGCGGCGATGATGACATCGACATCATCCCGCTGGCCATCCTCGAATTCGACGCGATCGCCTTGCAACGCCCGAACGCCGGGGCGCGGGATGACCTGGCCCGCGGCGAGCCGATCAAAGAGGTGGTTGTTCATGACGAAACGTTTTTCGAAGGGATTGCCCGGGGGCGGCGGAAGCCCCAGGGATTCGGGTGCCGGAAACGCGGCGAGCATCCGCCGGGCGACCCGGGGAAAGAGAGCCTTGAACGCCGCATCGCGCAACACCCGGGGCAACCAGGCCAAGGGCCCGGCCAGGGGCTCCGACGGATGCGGGACCCGGGCTTCGATCTTGGGCACGAAGTTCTGGCCCGAGCGGGCCGAGAGCAGAACCTTGGATGCGGCGCCCGGACCCGACAAC
>CAWVXN010000415.1:0-3391 GCA_963933695.1 uncultured Myxococcales bacterium
GACGGGGGGCTTCGTACTGAACGACGAGATGCTCCTCAATCACGCGCCCCTCGCCCTGCGCTGCGGGATGCGCGTTGCGGCAACAGGGGATGACGGGAGCGGCATACGTCTCGGGGTCGCCGCTGGAGCCGCAACCATCCACATGGATGCCATTTCGATTTCCCTGCCCATCACCCAGCCCTGGACACTCAAACGCGGCATCCTGGTCAACCGTCAGGGCCAACGCTTCATCAACGAAGACACCTACTACGGCCGCCTCGGCGAAGCCGCCCTGCTTCATCAAGACGGCCATGCATTTCTGGTGGTGGACGACGGGACCTTCGAGAAGCCCGAATACATGGAAGCCATTGCGGGAGTCGGCGAGAGCCCCGAAGAACTCGAGCAGGCCCTCAAACTTCCTCCCGGGAGCCTTCAGGCAACGCTTGATCTCTATAACCGGCACGCCGAAAACGCCAGCGACCCACTTTTTCACAAGTCAGCGGATTATCTCGAGTGTCTGGATCGGCCGCCTTATGGGGCATTCGATTGCACCACGGAGAAGGCCCTCTACGCGGTCTTTACCCTGGGCGGGCTGCAAACGGATACCGAGGGTCGCGTGCTCGATCCCGAAGGAGATCCCTTGAACGGCCTGTTCGCCGCAGGACGCTCCACGTCGGGCATTGCGGTGGGCGGCTACAGCAGTGGCCTGTCCCTGGGCGACGGTTCGTTTTTTGGGCGCCGGGCAGGTCGAACCGCTGCCTCATTTCGTAAGTAGCTGACCCTTTCAGTATGAATCCAGAAAATCCCAGGAAGCACCCGGAGAAATTGACCTATGAGCAGCCTTGAGAGTCGGAAATCATTCAATGAATTGCTTGGCCTCCTTCAGGAAATCGACAGCCGCTATTTGGGACCCGAATGGGGGCTGGGAACGGACGAGGACGTGGCCGGGGGATTCCGTGCGGTCATGCATATTCTCCAGGGCGCCCTCTTCAGTCATTTCGAGGAAGACACAAACCACCCCAGCTTCCTGCGAATCGTCTCGCCGAGTCGGAAATTCACCGGAGACAACGCGGACGCGGTCTACTATGAGGCACCCATCGACCCCAATCTGGCCTACCGGATACGCGGCAATACGGGCGGCGCCATCTACACATCGCTGACTCTCGAAGCCGGTACCCAAGCAGGCGGGCTCGGCACACACACCGCAGGGGTGATCAACGACGAGACCTTCGAGGTCGCCGACGATGGAAGTTTTGAAGTCGTTCTGGGAGGCGCTCCCCGGGAGCAGAATTGGCTTGCCCTACCCCCCGACGCGAATCGCATCACCACCCGGCACTACTTCGAAAACGAAACCTACGCAGCCTGTGATCCGGCTATCACGATCCCACTGCAGATCGAAACCCTGGAGGCCTTGCCGCCGGGACCGCCCCCCAGTGATGCTTCAGTGGCAGCGGGCATTGACCGGGTCGCCACTTTCGTGCGCAGTCGCACCCTGGACATGCCCCCGCCCGGCCAGCGCGAGCAGCCCGCTTTCGTCTCCACCGTTCCCAACCAGTTTCCGCCGGCGGTCAAGCCGGGCGACTTTGCCCTAGCGGCCGCGGACGCCGCGTATTCCATGGCGCCCTACGTGCTCGGGCCCGATCAAGCGCTCATTCTCCGCGGGCGCTGGCCCGAATGCCGTTGCGCTAATGTCTCGCTCTGGAACCGACACATGCAGACGTATGACTTCACAACGCGCCCGGTTTCCCTGAATCGAAAACAGACGCGGCTCGATGCCGACGGCCGCTTTCAACTCGTGCTTGCCCATCGCGATCCCCAGGTGGCCAATTGGCTCGACACCGAGGGACGCCCCTTTGGCATGGTCTTCTGGCGCTTCATGCTGCCCAGCGGTGAGATCCAGCCCCTCGAGGCCGAGGTGGTTGCCTTCGATGAGATCACTGGGAGTCTCCAGAAGTGAGAGCCCGGGATGCAGGGAATCTTTCCCAGGGACATGCGGTCGGGCGCACGTCCCGGAAGGTCGGCGGCCCTAGGACAATTTTCTCGGGCCGGCGGGGAGTGGACTGGGTCGCGGGATTACTGGGGGGATTACTGGGGGGAGTGCTCGCAAGTTTTTTTGGAGCGGTGCTCGCCCCAGAGATCCGAGCGGAGTCCCCGAGCGCGCAGGCGTCCCCGCGTTCGGTTCTGCTCGCCACCACTACGAGCATTCGGGACTCGGGTTTGCTCGACGTCCTGCTGCCGATTTTTAGCGCACAGACGGGAATCCGAGTTCAAGCCGTCGCCGTGGGCACCGGGGCGGCCCTTCGCATGGGCGCGGAGGGCAATGCCGATCTGCTGCTCACCCATGCCCCGGAGGCCGAGAATGCCCTTGTCGCGAGTCAAGCGGTCTCCCGGAGGGTCGAGATCATGCAGAACTATTTTGTGATCGCCGGGCCGCCGGAGGACCCGGCCGGGGTCGCCGCCAGCGCGAGCGCCGTCGAGGCCCTGGCCCGCATCCATGCCCGGGAGTTGCCTTTTGTCAGCCGGGGCGATGACTCGGGTACCCACAAGCGCGAGGCCGCTCTCTTTCGCGACGCGGGCGTCGATCCCGATGCGCGCTGGCCGGGATTGACACGAACCGGGTCGGGGATGGGCATCTCCCTCCAAGTGGCCGGTCAACGCAAGGCCTACATCCTTTCAGATATCGGGACATTTTTGGCTTTCCGCGAGCGAGCAGGACTGGTGGCGCTGAGCCATCCGGAACCCGACTTGCTCAACGTCTACTCGGTCTTACTCGTCAATCCCCTGCGCTTTCCCCGGGTACGCGCCAAGGAGGCCGGCGCCCTCGCCGCCTTCTTCCAGAGCGAGATCGCCCGGGAAACCATGCGCGAATTCGGGAGTGCTCAATTCGGTCGCCCCCTCTTTCGTCCTCTTGCCGCCCAGCTTTCCAGTCCCTGAGACCATGGACCCACTCGACAATCTTTCTCTGCTCGCCATCACTGGACGGACGCTGGCGCTATGCGCCACGTCCCTGGTACTCGCCCTGGGTTTGGGGATTCCAATCGGAATCTGGCTCGGCGGCCGACGTTTTCCCGGGCGCCGGGTTCTGCTGGGCATCGTGAACTCGGGCATGGGCGCCCCGCCTGTCGTGGTGGGACTTCTGGTGGCCCAACTCTTCTATCGCAGCGGCCCGTTGGGCGACCTTGAACTCTGGTATTCAACCCAGGCCATGGTGACCGCCCAGGTTCTGATCGCCCTGCCCCTGGTGGTCGCCCTGGTGGTGGCCGCCGTGGCTTCCCTGGACGAGGACTGGGCCCTCCAGGTGCGCACACTGGGCATCTCGCCGCTTTGGCGCAATTGGCTACTGCTGCGCGAGATCCGCCTGGGGCTTTTGGCCGCGGTCATTGCAGCGCTCGGCGGTATTCTGTCCGAGGTG
>CAWVXN010000416.1:0-3387 GCA_963933695.1 uncultured Myxococcales bacterium
CCAAAGCCTGCTTTCCCAGACCCTGTTCCTCGTCGCTGAGGGCGCGGTCGATGACGCGGACCAGGGCTTCGGCATTGAGGGGCACCAGGGTGAGGACCCGGCTGCGCGAGAGCAGGGGAGCATTCACGGTAAAGGACGGGTTCTCCGTGGTGGCGCCGATCAGCGTTACGGTGCCCGCCTCCACGTGGGGCAGGAGGACGTCCTGTTGGGCACGATTGAGTCGATGAATCTCATCGATGAAGAGCAGGGTGCGCAGCCGGGTTCGGCGAGCGGTGTCCACGGCTTCCCGAATCTCCTTGACCCCGGCGACAACCGCGGAAAGCGCTTCGATCCGCGTGTCCGGGGCCTCGGCCAGGAGCCAGGCAAGGGTGGTTTTTCCGCTGCCCGGGGGTCCCCAAAGGATGATCGACGGAATTTCGCCCGCTTCGACCATGGAACGCAGCGCTGTGCCCTCGCCGACCAGGGATTCCTGGCCGATCATGTCGTCGAAGGCGCGTGGCCGCATACGGTCGGCCAGGGGCGCGTGGGGGTCCACCGCACGGCGGGGCTGAGTCGGAAACAGGTCCATGGTCTGATCGGGGGGCATGGATCCAGTCTAGCCCGCAAGGGTGTGTTTGGAGGCTTGAGGTCTGGGCCAACTCGGGGGATCATGGGGGCGAGAAAGGCAAGGCGATGAAACTTCGGTGCGTAGGAATTTGTTTGAAGGAGGACCAACCCCAGGCCGAGGGGAAGGTGAGGGAATTGGCTGCCTGGCTGCAGGCGCGCTCGATCCGAGTGCGTGCCGATTCCCGTTGTGCGAGCTGGTTGGGCGTGGAGGCGGAATCCCGAGAGGCTCTGGCCAAAGAGGCCGACTTGCTCGTGGCCCTGGGTGGAGACGGCACCTTGCTCTCGATCGCCCGGGCGACGGGAACCCGCTCGGTTCCGATCCTGGGCATCAACTTGGGTCGCCTGGGATTTCTGGCTGAGGTCAGCCTCGACGAATTGCTGCCCACTCTTGAAAAGGCAATCGTCGGCGATCTCGACGTGGTCTCCCGCATGCGGTTGGATGTGCGGGTCCACCGAGAGGGCCAGGAGATCGGGGCCTTTTTGGCGCTGAACGACGCGGTGATCACCCACACGCAGATTTCCCACATGATCGACGTGGATGTCTATGCCGACTCGGCCCGGGTGACGACCTACCACGCCGACGGATTGATCGTCGCCACGCCCACGGGTTCAACCGCCTATTCCCTGTCGGCGGGTGGGCCGCTGCTGGCGCCGGATCTGCCGGCCATCGTTCTGACCCCCATTTGCCCCCACTCCCTGACCCAACGCCCGTTGGTCCTGCCCGAGACGGCCGAGCTCGAGGTCGTTCCCCACGGCCGGGTCGAGAGCGCTTCGTTGACCGTCGACGGGCAGGTGGGCCTGGCGGCCCTGGAGGAGGGAGATCGGATTACGGTCCGGCGCTCGAGTCACTCGGTGGGAATCGTCGCGTCGCCCTTCCTGGACCGCTACGAGATTCTCCACGCGAAGCTGCGCTGGGGGGAGAGATGATCGAAACCCTTCGTATCGAGAACGTTGCGATCGTCGAAGAAGCTGAGCTTGAGTTCGGGCCGGGCCTCAATGTGCTCACCGGGGAGACCGGGGCGGGCAAGTCCATTGTGCTTGGCGCTCTCTCGCTGCTCGTCGGAGGCAGGGCGGCGCGGGATAGCGTCCGGGAAGGGGCCGAACAGGGCGGGGTGGAAGCGCTTTTCCGAACCGACAGCCTGCCGGAACTCGAAGCCGAACTCGATGCCCGAGATCTTCTTCCCGCCCCGGCGCCGGATAGCTCCGATGCCCACGAACTCGTCATCCGTCGCTCGCTCACGGCCCAGGGTCGCAGCCGGGCTCGGATCGGCGGGCAGGTAGTCCCGGTCTCGACCCTCGGCGAACTGCTGACCGGCCGAGTGGAGATTTCGAGCCAGCACAGTTCCCAGGCTCTGCTCCGCCCGGAATCCCACGGCCGATACCTGGACGCGGCGGGTGGTCTTTTGGAGCAGAGGGCGACCGTGCGCGCCCGCTTCGAGAGCCTGCAGGCACTGGATGCCGAGGGCGCGAACCTGCGCGGCCAGGCCGAGGGAAGAATTCGTCAGCAGGATTTCCTGGCCTACCAGTTGGCCGAGATTGAGGAGGTGGGTCTGGCACCCGGGGAGTTGGAGGCGCTTGAGCGAGAGCACGGAAGGCTCGCTCACGCCGAGAGCCTGGGCTCCGACGGCGGCCGGGCCCTGGCTTGCCTGCGCGGAGAGGACGGGGCCGGGGTGGCCAGCGGGGCCGGGGATGCCGCGGGTGAGGCCTTGCGTTGCCTGGAGTCTATGGCGAGCCACGACTCGGGTCTGGCCCCCCTGATCGAGCGACTGAGAGCCGCCGAGGCCGAGGTGCGCGATCTGGCGGCGGACCTTGAGCGCTATCTCGATGGCGTCGAGGGGGATCCCGCGCGCTTGGCGGCGATCGAGGACCGCATCGGGCAGGTGGAGCGACTACGCCGGAAATACGGGGCGAGTGAAGCCGAAATCTTCGCGCGCCGGGATGCCTTGGCCGAGGAATTGAGCGGCATTGAGGGCGCTGACGTGCGGTTGGAAGAAATCGACAAGGAGCGGGACAAGGCGTTGGCCACCTTGGCGGCCGGGGCCAAGAAATTGACCGCCGGGCGCAAAAAGGCCGGGCGAAAACTCGCGCGAGAGGTGGAAGAGGCGCTCGTGGGCCTGGCCATGCCCGACGCCCGCTTCGCTGTGGAACTGGCCGAGCCCGCCCAGGCTGCCCACTGGCCCCAGGGAGCGGCCAGTGGCCCGAGCGGTGCCGAGGCTCCGGAATTTCGATTTTCGGCCAACAAGGGCGAGGCCCCGCGCGCGCTCCAGAAAGTGGCGTCCGGGGGCGAACTCTCCCGGGTCTTCCTGGCTCTCAAAGGCGCTCTGCGCCAGGTGGGTGCCAATATGGTGCTGGTTTTCGACGAAGTGGATGCGGGGATCGGCGGCCGGGCGGCGGAGCGGGTGGGGCGGGCCCTGGCCGAACTCGCCGGGCGTCATCAGGTGCTCTGCATCACGCACCTGCCCCAGATCGCCGTGTTTGCCGATCGCCACTTTCGAGTGGAGAAGGCCACGGCCCGGGGACGGGTCCGGGCGGGGATCGTGCGCCTCGAGGGCGAGGGCCGGGTAGAGGAAATTGCCCGAATGGCCGGAGGCGAGGCGATTTCGGATGCCACCCGGGCGCATGCCCGGGAACTGCTGACTTCCGCGCGCCCCGGGGCACCGGATTTAGGGTGAAGGCGAATGCCCGGGAGGCCCGAAAGCTTCCCTGGCCGACACCCCTCCGAGAGGGTTCCAAGCGGTCTCTGATTGCCGCTGGCCCGGCGCTCTCCTAACCTCCGCCGCC
>CAWVXN010000417.1:0-3375 GCA_963933695.1 uncultured Myxococcales bacterium
CTGCCGCGCGAAGGCCCCCGATTGGATGTCCGAGAGGATATCCTTCATGCGCGCCTTGGTGCCCGCATCGACAACTCGGGGACCGCTGACAAAATCACCGTATTCGGCGGTGTTTGAAACCGAGTAACGCATGTTGGCCACACCGTCCTGATACACGAGGTCGACGATCAGCTTGACTTCGTGGATGCACTCGAAATACGCCATCTCCGGCGCATAGCCCGCTTCCACAAGGGTCTCGAAACCCGCCTGCATGAGGGATGTCAGGCCGCCGCAGAGCACGGCCTGCTCGCCAAAGAGATCGGTCTCGGTCTCCTCCCGGAAGGTGGTTTCGATGATGCCCGCTCGGCCACCCCCAATAGCGCTCGCGTAGGCGAGGCCCATCTGGAGCGAATCGCCGCTGGGGTCCTGGTGGACCGCCACCAGGCAGGGCACGCCCCGCCCGGCCTCGTAGTGGTCTCGTACGGTGTGACCCGGTCCCTTGGGCGCCACCATGAAGACATTCACATCGTCGGGCGGAACGATCGCACCGAAATGAAAGTTGAAGCCGTGGGCCACAGCCAAGTAGTTGCCGGGCTCAAGTTGGGCCGCGATCTCCTCGGCGTAGACATCCGCCGCCAACTCGTCGGGCAGGGTCAGCATCAGGATATCGGCTTGACGCGCAGCGTCGCTCACCGTGGCCACCGCGAGGCCAGCGCCCTCGGCCTTGGCCCAGCTCGGCGAGTCTTTGCGAAGGCCCACCACTACGTCGATCCCCGAGTTGCTGAGGTTCTGGGCGTGGGCGTGGCCCTGGCTCCCGTAGCCGATGATCGCCACCTTCTTGCCGTCGAGACGACCGAGGTCGGCGTCCTTGTCGTAATAGATATTCAGTGCCATCGCTGTTTGCTCGCCTTCCGTGTCGGGCGTGGGCCCAAAGGTTTCGGGCCGCCGCTTCGACGCCCGGGATCCATCAGTAAAAAAGGGGCGCGCGAGGTCAAGAAGATCGCACCGCCGTGCGGATCAGCGACCTTGCTCGATCCGCTAAGCCCGCGAGATTAATTGAGCTTTAGGGGCATGTCAAAAAAAACCGCCGATCCCCGGTACCCCTCAGTTCGGCTCCAGGCGCTGGGCGGTGCGAGTCACCTCTGCCTCGGCACGGCGCACGTAGCGCGGAACTAGATCGCCGGCCGGACACCCCCGGCCCTGGGCCGCACCCGCCAGACCCAGCAAACCCACGGCGACGGCGTCGGGCACCCCCGGGCTGGCGTTCTCCACCCGCCATCCCCCCGGCTCACCCGTAACCAGTTCCGGGGCCACGACCCGGGCACCCTCCCCCACCAGGGTGCCGCCCTCGGGCAGCGCCCGGGCAAGTTCACCTGGTCCATAGACCGACTCGGCCACCCAGGGCTTCAGCGCACCCAGGTCTCCTGTCAATTCAGCCAGGGAATAGGCGGCGGCGTAGACCTCGCCGCGCCGGGCGTCGAGAGTCGGCACCAGCATTCCGGGGCCCAGTTCGGGGAGCGCGCGGCAAGCCGTCAACGCCAGGGCCTGGAGGGTCGAAACCGCCACCGCCGGGCGCGCGCTCCCGAAGGCCAGCCCCTTGAGGGTGGCCAAGCCGATCCGGAGACTGGTAAACGCACCCGGGCCGATGGAGACCGCAAAGAGATCGATGGCCTCCAGTCGGTAGCCCCCGGCGGAGAGTATCCCGTCGATCATGGGAAGCAGGGTTTCCGAGTGATGCTGGCCGTCGGGACTCTGCTCCACCGCGAGCACCCTTTCGCCCCGGAGCAGCGCCACGCTGGCCGTCGCCGTGGCGGTTTCCAGCGCCAAGCAGAGCGGTTCTTCCCCGGGCCCCAACGACGAACTCAGAGTTCCGTACTCAGCCAGGTGACAAATTTTGCCCATTGGCTGGAAAGGTCATTCCAGAACGCCAAGCCCATCAGCATCACCAGCATCATGAAGCCCAACTGCTGCACATATTCCCGGGTACGCAATGAAATCGGCGACCGTTTCACACCCTCGATCGCATAGATAACCAGCGAACCCCCGTCGAGCACGGGAATCGGCAAGAGATTGAGTACTCCGAGGTTGATGCTGATGAAGATCATCATGCTCAAGTAGGCCTGCCATCCCACATCGAGGGATTTGCGCGCGATCTGAATAATCGTGATGGGGCCTCGCACCTGATCGGCGCTGACCTGGAGAGTCAGCAACTTGCCGAGCCCCCGGAGCAGGAGCGCAATATTTTCACCCGTCAGGCGCACGGCCCTGGGCAGGGCCACCAGGGGATTGCGCTCTTGATCCAGGCCCAACTCACCGGGCAGGCTCGCCATCGCGTGTGCAATGCCCACTTGCAGGACTTCTTCCTGCATGCCGTCGATTCCGAACGGACCGGGTACCTCGCGCAAAACCGGGGTCACATCCACTTGGACGGATTTGCCCTCCCGGGCGTATGCAATACGGATGGAAGCGCCGTCGCTGGACCGCACTGTATCGGCGAATGTCTGAAAACTTCCCGCCGGCTTGCCGTTCACTTCCAGGATCAGGTCGCCCTCGCGAAGGCCTGCGGCCTCGGCGGGTGTCCCCTCCTGAACGTGGCTCACCAAAACCGTCGCGGAGATCACCCCAAGTGCCCCCAGGTCGCCTTCGGCCGGAATGGAAAGGGAGCGCTCGGGAGCGTCCTCTTCCACCCCTGCGGCCACACGCAGCCGAACCTCTTGGCCCGCCGCCTCCGCGTAGGCCCGGCGAAACTGACTCCAATCCTCCACCGCTCGGCCGTCGACCTCGATCACGCGATCGCCCGACCGAAGCCCAGCGCGCGCCCCGGGCGAGTCGGCATCGGGAACTCCCAGCAATGCGGGCAATCGGCGACTGTCCACCCCCACCCAGCCAATGGCCTCGGCCTCGCCGAATTCATCCAGCGCCGAGCGCGAGCCCAGGGGAATGCTCACATCGACCTGATCCGCCCCGCGCGCCAGGGCCAATTGCAGATCCTCGGATTTGCTCGCCTCGATTTTGCGGCTGACATCTCTCCACCACTGGACGGGCTCGCCGTTCACCGAGAGAATTCGGTCACCCGATCGAACACCCGCCACCTCGGCGGGCGATCCGCGCTCCACCATCCCCACCGTGGACGTGGTCTTGGGAATGCCAGCCCAGAGCATCAGCATGAAGATCAGAACCGGGAAACCCAGGTTCATGGCGGGGCCCGCCAGGGTGATGGCAATTTTCTGCCAAACGGGTTTGCTCTCGAGAAATTCGTCCGGACGGGCGTCCTCGGGTATCAGCCCGGACTCACCGTCGTCGCCGGCAAACTGCTCGCCCAGCATACGGACAAAGCCACCAAAGGGAATCCAGGCGACTACGTACTCGGTGCCGTTCCGCTCCCAGCGCATCCGG
>CAWVXN010000418.1:0-3357 GCA_963933695.1 uncultured Myxococcales bacterium
TCGTCAGGGGTTCGGGGTGGTGTGGTTGGTGGCGGGTGTGTTGGCCGTTCTGGCCACCGACGCCCTTCATACACGGCTGCCTCCATCGGGGGGAGCCAGCCGGGAAATGGGTTTCGTTCCCGACCCGGCCCTGGCCAGGATGCTTTCCCTGGGCTTTGGCGCTGTGGTGGCGGATTTCTATTGGCTCCAAGCCATCCAGGCCGCGGGGGGCGACGTCCGGATGACCCCGGAATTGGGCGATCACCTGGGCAGGTTGATTGACCTCGTCACGACGCTCAATCCCCGAGTGGACCACCCCTACCGATTTGCGGCGATTTGGATGACCGAGAGCGAGCAGAATGTTCGAACGGCCAATCGGCTCCTGGCGCGCGGAATCGAGTATCACCCCGACGAGTGGCGCAACTATTTCTATCTGGGGTTCAATCATTTCTTCTACCTGCTCGAGAACGACCGAGCCGCCGAGTGGCTGGAGAGGGCCAGCCGCTTGCCCGGGGCACCGCGTTATCTGCCCCGCCTGGCCGCGCGTCTCAAGTCCGAATCCGCGGAGATTGAAGTGGCCGCGGTCTTTCTTCAGGAAATGCTGAACACCTCCTTGGATGATGTCGCGAAGGAAGGGTACCGGGCGGCCCTGGACGAAATCGAAGTCGAACAGAGCGCCCGTCTGCTCGACGGGGCACGGGTACGCTTCCAAGATCGGAACGGCCGGGATATTCGTGCGGTCGAGGAATTGGTGGCCGGGGAGTCCGCGGTTCTGAAAACACTGCCAGCGGCGGAACCGTTGGCGTTGCCCAGCGCCCTCCGGCGGGGCTCGACATGGGTGCTGGATCCCGTGAGCGATCGAATCGTTTCGACCTACTATGGGAAGCGCTACCGGCTTCAGGTGGGCGAATCCGATCGTCAGCGGGCCGAAGGATGGGCCGAAGAGCGCAGAATCAGGGAGCGAGTTCAAGGGATGGAAGGCAGTCGGGGGGGAAACGAGCGATGAGCCATCCAACCACGACCGATGATTCGCGCGAAATCGTTCGCGTGGACGCCATCGTCAAAGATTTCAGACCCGGCCTCGGCCTTCGGGCCAAGCGGGTGCTGCACGGGGTTTCCTTTGCGGTTCGCGAGGGCGAAATTTACGGGTTCGTGGGTCCCAACGGAGCGGGTAAGACCACGACGCTCAAAGTTCTGATGGGCTTGATTCGTCCGACTTCGGGCAATGCGACCATTCTCGACTGTGACGTGACCGAGACGGGATTTCGCGAACACATCGGGTTCCTGCCCGAGAATCCCTATTTCTACCCCTTCCTGACCGCCGAGGAAATTCTTCGCTTCTATGCCCGACTTTCCGGTGTTGGGGGGAGGGATCGGGATCGACGGGTGCATGCGCTGATCGAGTTGGTGGGGCTTGGGCACGCCCGCCGGGAAAGGTTGAGCACCTATTCCAAGGGCATGCTTCAACGGGTAGGAATCGCCCAGGCGCTGATCCACGATCCCAAGGTTGTCTTTCTCGATGAACCCATGAGCGGGCTCGACCCCATTGGCCGAAAGGACATTCGCGACATCATCTTGAGGTTGAAGAGCGAGGGAAAGACGGTCTTCATGAACACCCACATCCTGAATGATGTGGAAATGATTTGTGACCGTGTCGCCATCATCGTGAAGGGCAGAATTCGCCATGAAGGCCCCATTCGAGAGTTCCTGAATGAAGAGGCGATGCGCAGCGATATAGTGCTCGCCCATCTTGCGCCGGAAGTGGCCGAGCAGTTGGGCGCGAAATTTTCGGCGAGGGTTCAGACCGTCGGGGAGCAAGTTGAGGTTCAGGTCATGGACGGGCAGGTGCGCGATCTGCTCGAGTCCGCCTTGGCGGCCGGAGCCGAGGTACTGTCTCTCTCTCCGAACAGGATTTCCCTGGAGAAAATTTTCCTGGAGGCGGTGGAGCAGGGCGAGCAGGCCGACGGCTCCTCGGCCGCTGAACGGGGGGCTCCAGCGTGCTGAATTCCGGGTCTCGAATCTGGCCCATCGCGACCAATACCGTGCGCGAGGCCATCCGTCATCGTCTTCTCTACACCCTGCTGTTCTTTGCGGTGACGATGATCGGCTTTTCGGTTCTGATCGCGAGCCTTTCCTACGTGGAGGGCGAGCGCATTATTCAGGACGTGGGGCTGGCCTCGATACGGCTTTTTAGCGTGGGCATCGCGATCTTTGTAGGAATCGGCCTGATCCACGGCGAAGTCGAGCGCCGGACGATCTACACCATTCTGGCCAAGCCTGTCACTCGCTCCGAGTTTCTATTGGGTAAATTTCTCGGCCTCCTGTTGACGGTCTGGTTGCAGCTCTGTCTGATGGCCATTGCTTTCGTCGCGGTCTCCATGTTGGTGGGTGCGGGGTTGGATTTGGGTTACGCCGCGGCGATGTTGTTGGTGGGCGTCGAGTTGATGGTGATTGTGGCGGTCGCGACGCTCTTCTCCTCGTTTACGACACCCATGCTGGCTGCATTTTTTACCCTGGGGATCTACGCCCTCGGCCATCTCTCACGCGATCTCTACTCCCTCGGTCAGGCCTCCGACGCCCCGGCGGTGAAGCAGGTCGCGACCTTGCTCTACCGGGTGCTCCCCGATCTGGAAAGCTTCAATCTGTCGATTCAAGCGGTGCACGGTGTGGCTATTTCCGGGGCGGAAGTCGGTTGGGCGGCGCTCTATGGCTTCGCGTATTCCATCGCATTGCTGATTCTCGCGTCGTTCATCTTTCATCGGCGCGATCTGGAGTAGTGGGCCTCCAGCCAGGGCGGTCTACAAAGATGGAGGGGAAGTGATCGGAGAATTGGGGGCACCTTTTATCTACGGGTCGGCGCTCGCTTTCGGGCTCGTCGTGGGTTCCTTCCTGAACGTTGTCATTCACCGGTTGCCCCTGGGCGAATCGGTGGTTTCCCCGCGCTCGCGCTGCCCGGGCTGCGAGCAGCCCATTTCAGCGTGGGACAATATTCCCGTGCTCTCCTACCTGATTCTGGGCGGACACTGTAGGCACTGCCGTCGGCCTATTTCCCTGCGCTACCCGGCGGTGGAACTGGTCACAGGGCTGCTCTTCGTCGGCGTGGCCTGGCGTTTCGGACCAACTGCCCTGGCTATTCTCTTCATGCTCTTCGCCTCCGCTCTGGTGGTGGCCGCGGGGGTGGACTTCGATCACCAGATCATTCCCGACGAAATTTCTTTGGGAGGCCTCGTGCTGGGGTTGGCGGCGGTTCCCCTGGTGCGCAGCCTTGGCGAGGGGGACTCCTACGGTTTCGCTCTGGAGCAGAGTTGCCTAGGCGCGGCCATGGGTGGGGGATTCCTGTGGTCCGTGGGCTTCCTTCACGCGCGGGTGTCCGCCCTC
>CAWVXN010000419.1:0-3352 GCA_963933695.1 uncultured Myxococcales bacterium
CGAGACCTGAGGATCCACCACCGAGCCCAAGACATCGAGGGGATCGGCCAGGGGAATCACCGCCCCATCCCGAATCACCTGGGGCATCCAGTACATGCCTCCCAGACCCTCCCCTTCGAAGAGAGCCATCAACTGCGCCGGACTCTTGGCGCGCAGGTACTCGCCCACTTCGGCGGACGGCCAGTCGGCCAATTTCATCTGGGCCTGGGCCCGATCCTGGGCGCCGCCGTCGGCCACGAGAAGATCTACCAAGAGTTCTCCCGAGCTTCGGGGATGCCCCTTCACTTCGGCCTCCACGTAGTTCTCGGCCTTGGCCCGGGACACGCTGGACAGGGACCCACTTTGGGAAATCGCCCGATGGAAGAGCCCTCGGGCGGGGGGCGCCAACAACAGGCTGAACACGTTGGTACCGCCAGCCGATTCGCCAAAGACCGTAACCCGATCGGGGTCACCGCCGAAAACCGCGATCTCATCGCGCACCCACTCCAGGGCTCGGATCGTGTCGAGGGTGCCGTAGTTGCCCGAACCGTCGGCGGCCGAGGTGCCCGGCGGCCGCAACCCGGGATGGGAGAGCCAACCGAAAACACCCAGACGGTATTGGAGGGTCACCACCACCACGCCCTCCCGGACCGCCAGTACGCTGCCATCGTAGACCTCGGCGCTCCCGATGGTATTGCCACCGCCATGAATCCAAACCATCACGGGGAGCCCGGGATTCCCGGATTCAGCCTCGGCCCGAGCCGGCGCGAAGATATTCAAAAAGAGGCAGTCCTCGCTGCCCACAACATCCCCGGGTTCCGCCTCCGAGCCCATGGGACCGGCGAACTGAACGCACTCGGGGCCAAAGGAAAGGGATTCCCGGGGCGCGGACCAGGGCTCAGCGGGACGAGGCGCTTTCCAGCGCAAATCGCCCAGGGGCGCCTGGGCAAAGGGAATCCCCAGCCAGACGTGAGCCCCATTCTCGGCGGCGTAGCCCAGGACCGGGCCCGAACCCGTGGTGCGAGCGGTTTCGGGCTCCGTGGTTCGCGGTGCCGGAGGCGGGGCGGACGCACACCCCCAAAGCACAAAGACCGCGAGCAGCGATGACGCCCGACTCAGCCGCCTCAAGTGCGGGAGATCGCAAGCCACTGAAAGGCGCTGGAGGATCCGGGCACGGTACCGGCTTCGCCCTCGGCGTAGCCCACGCCGCCGCCGCTTGAACAACTCGCCACAATGGCCTTGAAACTGGCGATGCGTCGGGGAGGGTCGTCCTGGCTCATGCCGTGGAACACGATCTCGACCCTATCCTTGGTCTCGAGCACGTTGAGAACCAGAGTGGCGAGGCTGAAGAGTTTCCCCATTCCCTCCACCGCTTCCACCGCGAAGCGCGGGGTTTCGATCTGGTTCATCTCGATCTTGTACTCAACACGCATGGGCCACTCCTGGGCGATTGGGACCGGGTTCGAGCATCGCGCTCCGAGGGGCGACCACCGGCTCCACTGACGCCTCGGCCCCACCCCTGCACGCGGCGCAGGGTCGCCCCACCGCCCCGGACTGTCAAGCGACGGCACCCGCTCCACAAAAAAGCGAGCCCTTCAGCCGCCCGCCGGAGGTTCAACACCCGGCAGGGCCAGGAAGCAGCGCACGTGGCCCCCCTCCCCGCTCACCACGGGCGGCACCTCGCTGCTGCAACGGTCGAGCACCGAGGGACAGCGCGGATGGAAGGGACAGCCCGGCGGCGGGTCCGACGGCGAGGGAACGTCCCCCAGCAAGGGTGGAGCTCCCCCCCGGCGATCGGGATCCATCGAGGGCGCCGCGGCGAGGAGGGCGCGGGTGTACGGATGCCCCGGGTCGGCGAAAATCGCCTCGGTGCTTCCGCTCTCAACGATCCGGCCCAAGTACATGACCGCCACCCGGTCGGCCAGGTAGCGCACGACGCCGAGATCGTGGGTGATGAAGAGATACGCGATCCCCAATTCTTTCTGAAGGTCGCCCAGCAGATTGAGGATCTGGGCCTGGATCGAGACGTCCAGGGCCGAGACCGCCTCGTCACAGACGATCAACCGGGGCTCCACGGCCAGAGCCCGGGCAATGCAGATGCGCTGGCGCTGACCCCCCGAGAACTCGTGGGGATAGCGCCAGATATGCTCGGGATCGAGTTGTACTTTTTCGAAGAGCGCGGCCACCCGAAGCGTGCGATCGGCCTCATCGGCACCGATTCCAAAGCTCCGCATGCCCTCGGCCACGGAATCCCGCACGCGCATACGGGGATTGAGGGAGGCCATGGGGTCCTGGAAGATGATCTGGATATGGCGCCGATAGGGGCGCAGCGCTTTCGCGTCCAAGCGCATCAAGTCGACGCCTTCGAAAAATACCCGGCCCGCCTGGGCGGGCGTCAGCCCCAGGATGGAACGGCCCGCCGTGGTTTTTCCGCACCCCGACTCCCCCACCAGGGCCAGGGTCGAGCCCGGGGCAATCTCAAAGTCCACATCGGTCACCGCTTGCACATGCCCAGTGGTGCGCTGGAGAAGCCCCTGCTTGATGGGAAACCAAGTTCTCAGTCCTTCCACCCGCAGGAGGGCATCGTCGCCCGAACTGCTCACGGCTTCCCCCCTTCCGAACTTTCCCCCGCCAGGGCGTGGCAGGCGGCCCAGTGTCCATCCCCCACAAAGGTCGCGGTGGGCACTTCGCCCAGGCAGGGTTCGAAGCGATGGGAACAACGCGTGGCAAAGCGACAGGCCTCGCTCCAGCTTTCGGGAGACGGCACGACTCCGGCAATCTCGGGCAACCGCTCGCCCCGTGCGGCCAGCACCGGATTCGAACGCAGGAGGCCCTGGGTATAGGGATGGGCGGCCGCGCGAAAAATTTGGGGGCGGGTTCCGACCTCGATGATGCGCCCGGCGTACATCACCGCCACCCGATCCGAGAGTTCGTTCACGATGCCCAGGTCGTGGGTAATGAGCAGAATCGCCATTCCCGTCTGGCGCTGCAGGTCCTGAAGTAGGCGAATGATCTGCGCCTGAATGGTGACATCCAGGGCCGTGGTCGGCTCGTCGGCAATCAGCAGATCGGGGCGAGCCGAGAGGGCCATGGCGATCATCACCCGCTGCTTCAGACCGCCCGAAAGTTGGTGCGGGTAGGCGTCCAATCTCGCTTCGGGATCGGGAATGCCCACCTCGCCGAAGAGTTCCAGGCAACGCGCCCGGGCCTGGGACCGGCTGACCGATTCGTGAAGACGGATGGCTTCCACCACCTGGTCTCCCACACGAATCACCGGGTTCAAACTTGTCATGGGCTCCTGGAAGATCATCGCAACCCGGCGACCGCGGACCGCGCGCATCTCCTTCACCGGGAGTTCCAGCAGGTTGCGTCC
>CAWVXN010000420.1:0-3347 GCA_963933695.1 uncultured Myxococcales bacterium
GAGGCAGGCATGACGAGGTCGGTGATCACTAGATCAGGCTTATGCTGGCAAAAGCGCGACCAGCCCTCGGCGCCGTCTGCAGCTTCTTGGACCGTGAAGCCCCCATCGCGGAGCTCGTTGGCGAGGGCTCGACGGGGCAGGGGCTGATCGTCGACTACAAGAACGTTGCCGTGCACGGGCGACTCCTCGTTCGGGACTCTCTTGCATTTTCATTCCATCTCGTTAAAAAACAAGGACTAATCTTCGGGTCAGCTGTCTAAATAGGATCAGATGTGTTCGGATGTGTCCGGTTACGGCGTGTCCGGGTGTAGGGCCGGGGGCAGTGGGCGACTGGGGCCTCGCCTAGGGCCGGGAGAAAAGGTCCCTGGGGCCGATGCCCATCGGTTTTGGGTGGGCCGCGTCGGCAGTGGGGGCTGCTAGACTCGCCCCGAATTTGAGCGTGCGCCTTTGCCCCCTTGTCTGGCGAAATGCTCCTTGACCCCCATAACCGATAGGGCCCTCCAATGGATGGCCCTATCTCTCTTCAGCCCAACTCGAGGTCTCCATGTCCGATGAACCCCTGATTGCTGTCTTTGTCGATTTCGAAAACCTCGCCCTCGGTGTGCGTGATATGAAGGGCGGCCGGTTCAAGATCGATCTGATCTTGAAGCGATTGCACGAAAAGGGGCGCATCGTGGTCAAGCGTGCCTATTGCGACTGGAGCAACTACCGCGATGATGTGCGTGACTTCCATTCCCATGGCATCGAGTTGATCGATATTCCTCGCAGCAAGGCAAGCGGTAAGAACAGCGCGGATATCCACATGGTCGTGGACGCGTTGGATCTCTGTTACTCGAAAACCCATATCGATTTTTTCGCTCTGCTCACCGGGGACAGCGACTTTTCACCCTTGGTTTCCAAACTCAAGGAAAATGACAAGCGAGTGCTCGGGTGCGGGGTCAAGCAATCCACCTCCAACTTGCTGATTTCAGGCTGCGACGAGTTCATCTACTACGACGACCTCGTCCGGGTGCAGGAGAAGAGTGGGTCGAGCCGCGACCGTAAGAAGAGTCCCCGGAGCCAGCCGGAACGAGGACGCCGAGGTTCAACGCCTGCCAAGGTCGAGAAGCCTGCCAAGGTCGACAAGCCCGAGAATGCCGAGATTGCCGCAAGTACTTCAATGAAGGACAAGACCGGAAAAATCGAGAAGGCCGAGAATAGTGATGTGGCTAATCAACCGACGGCCCCGGATACCGAACGGAAGCCCGAGGCCATGGACCAGCTCATGGAGATCGTCGTATCCCTCTCTCAGGACTACGACCAGATCTGGGGGTCGATGATCAAGCAGACCATTCGCCGGGTCTACCCGAGTTTCAACGAGAGCTACCTGGGCTACCGGAACTTCGCCGAACTTCTCGAGCACGCGGAAGATGAAGGCTGCGTGGATCTGGACTTCGACGAAAGGCGCGGCAACTACAAGGTGCGCCTGATCCGCTAGTCGCCTAAGCGCTTTTTCACAAGCGCTTTTCCACAAGCGCTTGTGACTAAGCGCTCGTGACTAAGCGCTCGTCACTAAGCGCTGGTGGGGAGAGTCCCGAAGCGCCTTGCCCTGTGGAAGCCGATGGCCATCAGTGAGCCTGTGAAGATCGCCGTCGGCCAGTAGGAGAGCGCGGGGACCGTGGGGTTCTCGGTGGGGAACGTGGAAGAAGCGCATCCAGTATCCGCAGGAAAGTCGATGAATCCATCGAGGTCGTTGTCCAGGCCATCGTCGCAGACCAGGGCGGCCGATTGCTCCGATGTGTCACTGGCGTTGTCACAGCCCGGATCCGCACCCGAGTCGATCAAGCCATCCAGGTCGTCGTCGAGCCCGTTACTGCATGCGGGGACCGATATGATGCCGAGGATTTCAGCTCGGTAGGCCGATGTGTCCGCCGCCGCTGTCGCATTGCCGAAGAGCGATGTGTTCAAAGGCTGGCCCGTGTACGTGAGCGAGACGAAGAGCGTGCCCGAGAGGAACCAAGTCCCGCCGGACTTCCAGTACACCGCTCCCCCAGAATCGCCCTGGGCCACGTGGGCTTCATCGCTGACCGCCGCCGCACCGGCTGAGTCGAAATTCATTGCGATGCTGTCCGTATCAAGGATGGACAGCCCGGTGCTGGTAATTCGGTTTCGGCCCCAGCGTTTGACCCTGGGGCTGGTCCACTGCCAGCCGTCGTTCCCGTTCCAGGTGAGGGCTGGGCCTCGGCTGAGCCCGCGGCCGATCATGACGACCTGGCTACCCGGCGGTGGGGGGGCCGTGGCCAAGGCGGTGACAGGAAGACCCGGGTCGCCCACCATCCGAAGCACGGCGAGATCGGGAGGGTTCGGGCCGCTGCCCGACAGACGCTGCCAGGAGCCCGGGACAGCGGGGTAGGTGACACCATCAAAAACCATGGGGCCCGAGCCCACGTGGTTTGCGGTGAGCACCCAACCGTTGCCGAGATAGACCCCGGAAAGCCCGTTGACGCTTCCCACGCTGGCGAAGCCGGGGTCGTCGGTGGGGGCACTGGTATTTCCCGAACCGTCCCCGGTCACGATAATGACGGCCTGGGCCGGTGGTTGGGGAAAGCCCATGAAGAGCAAGACGCAGAGCAAGCCCAGCACAGTCCATCCCCGAGCGGCGCTTGGGTTTTCAGCCCTCTGCCCTAGCTCATCGAGGGCTGGGGCTCGGCTCGGAGTTGACAGTCTTGAACTGGGAAATTCCTGCATGTTCCTCTCGAGTTCTCGGGACTTGGGAGCCGCGACCGGAGGCCCGGTCGCGGCTCCCGCTTACGGTGTGGGTGTATTTCTATCGGTCAACGGGCCACTCTGCCCGAGGACGATTAGGGTAATCGCGCGCAGAGACTCGGCGCTCTCCTCAACCGCCGGCAATAGGCCCGCGGCATCCGTGCAGCTTTCCGTTTGGTTGGCAAATCCTTCCAAAGCCAGAAGGGCGCGCCGGGCAGACTCGGCCAGGGGGGTGTCCGGATTCAGGCGGGCTGATTCGAGCGCGTCGTAGAGTCCGGCGAATATCGGGTCGCTCGCACCGGAGCCGTCTCGTCCGTTCCCCTCCAAAAGCTCAAGGGTCGCCGTGAGATAACGCTGAAATTCGCCGGAAACCGACATCTCTTCTCCGCGGGGCTGCTGGGGAGACCTTTGCCTCTGTCCCATGAAATGTGCGGCTTATTATCCGCGATGCGGGTCCCGGAACCTAGTCTTATTTCTGTCATCTCGGTGAACCCGCAAAAAAATGGGCAGAAGATTCCCTTTGGGGATGATTCCTATGCCCGAACTCTGCGTCCCCGAGTCGTGCGAGTCGGCGGGGACTGGGTAAGACTGCCGGAATGGAG
>CAWVXN010000421.1:0-3342 GCA_963933695.1 uncultured Myxococcales bacterium
CCTCGGGAATATCGCCGGCCGAAATTCGACTCGACCCCTCGGCACCCGCCACCAGCACCGAAGCCGCACCCCCGAAGCCGTTCAGGAGCGCCACCATCTGAGGCATGTCGGTCATCTGGATCCGGATGGCCGCGAAGGCTCCGATCAGGCTGCCCACCACGATGCCGGCGATCACGATGGGGTAATCCACAACCCCTTGCACCAGGAGCGTCGCGACGATCGCAATGAGCATACCCACCGCGGCCATCTGGTTGCCCAGGGTCGCGGTGCGGGGCGAAGAAAGGTTGCGCAAGCCCAGGATAAAGAGCACCGAGGCAACGAGATAGGCGAATTGAATCAGTGTCGTGTTCATTTTTTGCTCTTCGGATTCTTCTTGAACATGGCCAGCATTCGGTTGGTGACGAGGAATCCGCCCACGACATTCACCGTGGCGAAGACCACCGCCCCAAAGCCCAACCATGTGGCCAGAGGATTATTCTCGCTCCCCGCGAGCAGGATCGCGCCCACCACGGTGATCCCCGAGATGGCGTTGGAGCCCGACATCAGAGGGGTATGAAGAAGCGGGGGGACCTTCGAGATCACCTCGACCCCCACGAATAGGGCGAGCACAAGGATCGTCAGGGCCGCAATGGCCGGTGCCTCAAGCATTTAGGCTTTCTCTCCTTCGGCGTCGGACGCCGGGGGTTCGGTCTGGGGCTCGGGCTCCGGCTCGGGCAAAGGCAAAGTGCCCCCGAGCCGCTCGTTGACGAGTTTACCCGCGTGGGTAACCAAGCTTCCTCCCGTGATTTCATCGGAGAAGTCCAGTCCCAATGCGCCTTCTTCCAACAGGTGATCGAGAAAGGTCACAAGGTTTTTGCCGTACATCTGGCTCGCGTGAGCGGGCACTTCGGCGGGCAGGTTCGTATGCCCGATAATCGTCACTCCGGAGTCGACCACGTTCTGATCCGCCTGGGTGAGTTCGCAGTTCCCACCCTTCTCCGCGGCCAAATCAACGATCACCGATCCGGGCCGCATGTTGCGCACGGCATCCGCTTCGATCAGGAGCGGGGCGGGGCGGCCGGGCACCAGAGCTGTCGTAATCACCAAGTCCGCAGCGGCCACGTGCTTGCCGAGTTCCGCCCGCTGGCGCTGATAGAATTCCTCGCTCTGGGCCTTGGCGTAGCCACCGGAATCTTCGGAGTCACCCGTGTCCAGATCGAGTTCCACAAAGCGTGCCCCAATGCTCTCCACTTGCTCGCGCACCACTGCCCGGGTGTCGTATCCGTAAGTGATCGCTCCCAATCGCTTGGCCGTGCCCAGGGCCTGAAGCCCGGCGACACCGACCCCGACCACCAGAACCCGGGCCGGTTGGAGAGTCCCAGCCGCAGTCACGAGCATGGGAAAAATCCGCGGGAGGACGTTGGCCCCCATCAGAACCGCTTTGTAGCCCGAAATCGTACTCTGACTCGAAAGCGCATCCATGGACTGGGCCCGGGTGATCCGGGGCATCAGTTCCATCGAAAAGGCGGTGACTCCACGATCCACCAGGCGCTGGGTGATCTCGGTCTGATCCAGGGGCTTGAGAAAGCACACCAGGACCGCACCTTCGGCCAGTCGGTCCACTTCGTGACCGTCGGCCGTCTCACCCGGCATCTGCACCTTCAGAACCAGGTCTGCCCCCAGCGCTTCGCTGGCTTGCTGAACAATCCGGGCCCCCGCCGCCACGTAGGCGTCGTCTTCGAATCCCGCAGCGGAACCGGCGCCCGCTTCCACCACAACCTCGGGGCCTAGCCCCACCAGTTGCTTTACGGAATCCGGGACCAGGGCCACTCGTCGCTCGCCCCGGGCAATTTCCTTTGGCACACCAATGATCACGTCGCGACTCCGCACCACCTGAAAAGGGTCCATCCCGACTGCCCGCACCGCTGAATTTCAATCGGCCGGGCTGTTGGGGGGCCTGCATTCTTACGCAATCGCGCCGGGATGCCAACGGATACGGCCCCCCCCCCAAGTAGGAGACGGGAAGGAAATCTGGGCATTCGGAGCCACCGCTAAGGGGCTGCCGCCCCCCCGCAACGCCCCCCTGGCCGGTCCCGGGGTCTGTCCTAATCCCTTTCAATTTTCGCCGCTTGCAAGGGTGAATCACCTCACTAGAATGCTCGCCCCCGCGAAGTCCCCAATCTCGGCCCAAGGAGCCTCTTCCGTGACTGATCAACCGCGCTCGATCCGCAAAAAAACAGGAAATTTCCTCGAGGATTTCCGTCCGGGCCAGATCTTCCGGCACAAGGGGGGGAAAACCGTAACCGAGGGCCTATTTACGACCTTCACCGATTTTTCCATGGCCACGACGCCCCTGTGCAAGAATGCCCGGTTCGCCCGGGCCTACGGCTATGCGGGGCTCGTCTGTCCGCCCGGTCTCGTCATGCTGGTCGCCTTCAGCCAGACCGTCGAGGACATTTCCGAAAATGCCCGGGCGAATCTCGAATACATCGACATGCGCTTCGGCGCCCCGGTCTACGTCGGCGACACCCTCGAGGTCGAGACCCGGATCCTAGGGGTCCGACCCTCTTCGAGTCGCCCCAACCTGGGTATCGTGCACGTGCACTCCACCGCGCGAAAGGCCGTGGGCAGTCCCGAGGAAGCCGTGGTCATGACCTGGCAGCGCAAGGTCCAGGTGTACAAGGACGACGAGTCCGTCGAGGTCAAGCGCTTCGACGTGGAGCCGGAAGGCGTCGACTGCGACCTCTGGCTGCCGAGCTACAAGAGCGACACCGACTACAAGGCCCTGGCTCACCTCTCCAGCCCGGACAGCTACTTCGAAGACCTCGAACCCGGAACGCTGATCGAGCACTCCCGGGGTCGTACGGTCACCGACGAGCACATCGCCCTGACGGGCATTCTCGACAACACGAGCCAGGTCCACTGCAACCGCTTCATGATCGGCCTGAACCCGGATCGCTACGTGGGGGGGGAGTTGATCGTATTTGGCGGGATCCCCTTCGTGCTCTGCCTCGGACTCTCGGGCCCCGATGTCGCCGACAACGCCCTGGGCGACGTGCGGTACACCACCGGGCGCCACACCGCGCCCCTGCAGGCCGGCGACACCGTGTTCGCCGCCACCGAGATTCTCGCCACCCGGGACTTCCCTGGACGACCGGATCTCGGCGAGGTCGACACGCGCCTACTCGGACACAAGTTCGTCGCCGAGGAAGGGGCCGAACACCCGGACGCGCCTCCCGGATGGAAGAAAGTCCGTATCTTCGAACTCGAGCGCACCCTCGCGGTCAAGCGCCGCAGCCACTACGCCTGAGCCCAAGCCCAAGCCCAAGCCTGAGCCCACGCTCACACCCAAGCCCCGCCCCA
>CAWVXN010000422.1:0-3340 GCA_963933695.1 uncultured Myxococcales bacterium
CTCGAAGTATCTGGAAGAGGTTCGGGTCCAGACCCTGGGCCTGCGCGAAGTCGATGTCACCGCCGAACTCGCGGGCACTCCCCTGCCGGCCGAATTGTTCAACCCGGCCCCCATGAAACCTTCGTCGATTCAGGCGATCTGCCGAAACCACTGCCCCGCCCTCGAAGGGAAGATCGCACTTCGGGCGCTCCGGGTTCTACTGAGGCCACGCGAGGCCTGAAGCAGAGACCCTTCCGGAGCATTCCCCCTCGCCGAGAGGCGCTGGGAATAGGACATACAAGCTGGGTTCTGGCACAGCATCCGGGTATGGCCGTTCTATCAAGTTTCTTCATTCGTTCCCGCAAACGAGTTGGGCTGTTTGTCTTGTCGGCCTTTTGGACGGCCACAACTTTATCCTTTAGAAGGACGTCACTTCGGTGTCGGACGTGAGCAGCTTCAGCTTCGCAACCGTGCTTTGGAGCTCTGTATGCCCGCTTATGGGGCGGCGGCGAGGGACCACCAGGCCCGTCGGCCACAATGCTGCGGTTCGGCTCCCAGGCAAGACTCAGGAGTCGCGGTTGATTTGGCGTCCAGCTTCGGCGGCGATCTCGAGGGAGCGCAGTCTTTTCTTGTGATCGTAGATTGAAGACACCAGCATCAACTCATTTGCGCCCGTCTGCTTGATGAAGTTGGCGATTTCGCGCGCCACAGTCTCTGGACTTCCAACCGCGGAACAACTTCCGATCTGGGCGAGCATCGCCTGCTCCTGGGGATTGAGCTGGCTCTCGAAGTCCTCCACCGGAGGCGGCAGCTGACCTGGCGTTCCTAATCGCAGGTTGACGAATGCTTGCAGCGACGACGATCGCAAGAAAGTCGCCTCTTCTTGTGTTTCCGCCCCGCAGACGTTGAACCCGAGCATGACATAGGGCTCGGGCAACTGTTCCGAAGGTTTGAAACAATCGCGATACGTCGCGATCGCGTCCACCATCTGCGCGGGTGCAAAATGTGACGCGAATGCGTACGGCAGCCCGAGCATCCCTGCGAGCTGGGCTCCGTAGAGACTCGAACCCAGAATCCAGATCGGTACGTTGGTCCCTGAACCCGGAACCGCGGTGACCTTCTGCCCCGGTTCGGCTTCCCTAAAATAATGCTGCAGTTCGACCACGTCTCGCGGAAAGTCGTCGACACTTCCTCCGAGCGTCCGACGTAGCGCTTGAGAAGTCAGCGGATCCGTCCCCGGTGCACGTCCCAGCCCGAGATCAATGCGCCCGGGATAGAGGGATGCGAGGGTTCCAAACTGCTCTGCAATCACCAAGGGCGAGTGGTTGGGCAACATGATCCCGCCGGCCCCCAGCCGAATACTCGACGTCCCGCCAGCGATGTACCCGATCACCACTGACGTTGCGGCACTCGCGATCCCCTTCATGTTGTGGTGTTCCGCAAGCCAATAGCGCTCAAAGCCCCATGTCTCTGCATGTTGCGCAAGGTCAAGGGAGTTATGAAGGGCATCGGCAGGTGTACTGCCCTGGGCCACTGGAGCGAGGTCGAGGATTGATAAAGGCGTCATTTGAAACCGTTGTTTAGCGCGCTAATCGCCCCGATGGTATGACGCCTGAGTCAGCTTGGCGGACAGAGGGCACAGATCTTATTTCCGTCGGGATCCCGGAGATAGGCAAGGTACATTCCGTTCTCGCGGAGGCCGGGCGCATCTTCAACTGCCTTTCCTCCACTTCCGATACCGGCTGCATGCCAGGCATCTCCCTGCTCGGCGGACTCGACCCGAAAACCGATCGTGCTTCCGTTGCCATGGGTGGCTGGCGCGCCGTCGATGGGGACGGTGATCGCAAAGACGCCGCCCGGACTGACGTAGAAATATCGGCCTTTGTTGTCGACGCCCGGCCCGAGGCCCAGGGTTGCAAACACAGCGTCATAGAACTGTTTCGATTTCTCGATATCGCTCACACCGACCATCACATGGCTAAACATGAATTTCTCCTCCGAGGTTCTGTGGTTTCAATAGGGTCCCGAACATTAGCGACTCGGGGCGCGGTTGGTGACCCCGCTGGCCGGTCACGGGCCACGCTTTCCGGAATACTGGGGCTCAAGCAAGGGGCCCTTTGACCTCTTAGATCACACGCAGTCAGAGCCCGGCCAGCTAGCGCTGACCGGGCCCTGACAAGGACCATAAAAAGGGCCGTGACAAGGGCCATGCCCCCGAGGCCCAAAGCGCACTTCTCAATCGAGACGTTCGATGATCGTCCCTGTTCCGAGCCCACCACCGCAGCACATGGCAATCAGTCCGTACCGCCCTGAAGTTCGCTCCAGGGTATGAAGCGCCGTTGTGATCAAACGGTCCCCTGTCGCGCCCGTGGGGTGCCCGAGTGCGATCGCACCCCCATTGGGGTTCACCTTGTCGGGGTCGGGCCCGCAAGCCTTCTGCCAGGAAAGCACGATGCTCGCGAAGGCCTCATTGACCTCGAAGGTATCGATCTGGTCTATGGAAAGTCCCGTGCGCTTCAGCAGTTTTTGAGTCACGGGGATCGGACCTTCGAGGATCTTGAGAGGGTCGCAACCGACAATCGTGGAATCGACGATTCGGGCAAGTGGCTTGAGACCAAGTCGCTTGACCGCTGCCTCAGACGCAAAGGCCACCGCCGAGGCGCCATCCGTCACCTGTGAAGAAGTCCCAGCAGTATGGATGCCGCCCTCGACCACGGGTTTGAGCTGAGCGAGGCCTTCCAGAGTGGTATCACGCAACCCACCATCCTTCAGAACCTTGCGTTTTTCATCCGTGGGCTCACCCTCACCGTCGAGCACAGGAGCTTCGACGGGAATGATCTCTTTTTCAAAACTACCTGCGTCCCAGGCTTTGCGAGCCAATAGTTGACTGCGGAGCCCAAAGGCGTCGGTGTCGTCGCGAGTAATCTCCCAGTCGCGAGCAATCATTTCCGCCCCTTCGAACTGGGAATTGAAGCCGCCAATGGTTTCCAGATAGTGCTTCGAGATCGGCCGCCCCTGATACTGAGAGTTCGAACCCAGCGGAATCCGTGACATGCACTCGACGCCACAAGACATCACGATTTCTTCAAGGCCCGAAGAAACCAGACCTGCAGCCAAAGTACTGGCCTGCTGGCTCGAACCACACTGGCTATCCACAGTAGTCGCGGGCACTTCAATAGGGAGCCCCGCTCCCAGCCAGGCCGTGCGAGCCACGTTGAAGCTCTGCTCGCCTATCTGCGAAACGCAGCCGCCGATGACCTGATTGATTTCACTGGGGTCGATTCCCAGTCGCGCGGCCAGTCCGCTCTGTATTGCTCCGAGTAGATCTACAGGATGCATTCCTGCCAGATCACCCTTTCTT
>CAWVXN010000423.1:0-3334 GCA_963933695.1 uncultured Myxococcales bacterium
GAAGAGGGCTGAGCCTTTCGGCATAACCGCCGACTCCCAGGTCGACAGGTCGGGCAAGTGCCAGGAGCGGATAAAACGATGGGAGCCCGGTACAACACGCGTGCCGCCGTTTTCCTTCGTGAAGTCGTTGAGTGCCCACATGACGCTGATCTGCAATTCAACGCCGGCCAGTTCCATCGGATAAAGGGAGTCGTCTCGGTGCAGAGCCTGCGGGCCCTCGCCGGGCAGGATTTCGATCGCCGTCAAGCTGCTCACCTGGTACGTCGCAGAATGCGGAAGCAGGAATTCATCCGCAAGCGCCACCAACATGTCGTGATCGACAAGTGCAGCAGCGCTTGGGGCAGCACACATGATGGCGCCGAAACGCCGTGTTTTGGTGCCGTCGAAGGCGCTTTGCTCTGCAAAGGCGGCTTCATCGAGCTTCGGCCGCAACTCGGCGGCCACGGCATCCACAAGATCGGATCCGGCCAATTCAGTGACGACTACCGCGCCATCCCGCCTGAGGGCCGTGACCACGTCTTCTGCCGGCGCATTCCTATCAAAATAAGTGAGTGCCATCGAGCGTTCCTTCCCGGTGATCGTCTGTCGAGCCCGTTGACAGAGGCTAGGGGAGGGGAATTCGTCTCTCAATCTGGTTTGTGGGTTCTTTTGGTCGAACTGAGCTGTTTGTCGATCTCGTCCCAATTAGGATCCTGCCAGAATGAGATCAGCTGTTTTGACTCGTTGGCTGCTATTGAATGACTGGCAATGGAATGACTCGCCGTTGGCCTGTTCATGTAACCAAGCTGGCGACTCACAAGGCTCCGTTGGCTTTTGTCAGGGAGAGCAAACCCATTGGTTAGCGATGCGGCGGAACGTTTCAAAATGCTTTCGCCACAGGCCAAGCCGCGATCGCTGATGAGGGGCTCCAGCCCGAGATCACCCCTAGGGCTTGGGGTCCCCCTTTTCGGGAGTGCGATTCCATCCGGCCAAAGGCCGACGCACTCCGACGCCTGACATCCACTTGGGGCGTTACCGATGGCAGGGTGCAGGGAGCAATGAATTTTGCTTGTCCGAGGACCCCGGGGGGTTCCCTCACAGTCAAGGGCATGGGCTTCGTCGTTGATGACTCTTGAGACCTCAGGCCCCCAAGTCATCGAGGATATCGTCACTTTGGCTCGCCCCGGCCAGCCTACCCACCAGGGCCCCCTCCCAGCAGCTCTGCGGGGGAGTTCGGATCGGTGATCGCTGTCCCGGACTGGACCGCAAACCAGGACCCATCCCCAATTACTCCCGGGCCGAGCAGGAACTCCACGTTCGTGTTGATCGTGTAGCTGTAGGCGTCGAGCACGATGCTGTCGAGTTGGGTGTTGGGTGCAATGGTAATCGTCCAAGTGTCGACATCCATATCTGGAAAAATCGGAACCGGATTTCCTTCGGAGTCAGTCGCGAAGAACGCCGTCGTCCCGGCACTCGAGGTCCCGGTCACTGTGTTCGAGCCCACTGCAAGTTGTCCGAGAACGGTTGGGGCGGAAAAATTGTTAGACAGGTCGCCGCCAATGCCCTCGTTGTAAGTCAGGGCGTGGGCGCTCGAGGCCATCGTCAAGCAAATCGCGCAAATTAGAGACGGCATCAGTTTTAGCTGCATGGAGTTTACTCCTAGCTTGAAACACCTGAGGGTGACAGCCCACGATGACACGGGACATACGACTTGTACACAATATTCCGGCAATATTAATTCATCCCGACCGACGCGATTTGGGCCGGGGACTGGCTCTACCCGTCGGTATTAACGGCCGGATGTGGCTGCGCGCGCGGAGTCGGTCACGAGGCTTGCTCAGGAATTTATGGGACTCGTTATTGACGAACGGATTCAGACGCGATTACCATGGGGTTTTAGACCCATCTACTCACCGACCCACTAACCCACTCCGAGTGGGAAATAAAGGAGAACTAATAATGTTTCTGTTGCAGAGGGGCTCTTGGCTCACCGTTCTTTTTCTCGCGCTCCTGGTCCCTCTCTTTATCGCGACGAGCGCCCCCGCTGACGACGACAGGGACGGCAAAAAGTCGATGACTGGAGTTTGGGTCTCGAGTCCCCCCGCCTGGTGGGTGGTTCGCTACGAGGGGGGCACTTTCTCCGGAGCCGTGCAGATGCGCTGGCAACTCGAAGAAGACGAGAATGGCATGATCACCGGCTTCAATATATGGCACTCGCCGAACCCTCAGGTCGGCCCCCTGGCAATCGGAGCCATGTGCATGGTCGGGGCCCGCAATGGCTCGAGCGTCGTCATTTCCGAGTCTGGGCTTTTCAATGCGACCGGTCCGCTCGTACCGAGTTTCGAGTTCGAGTGCAGGCACGGAGGGAACGGCAAGGCGCGCTGTCTAGGCAATGGCTTCTCGGTTCAGCCACCGGTCGCTCTCAGCGGCAACATGAAGCGCTTGAAGAACCCTGATCCGCAGTTCGAATTCGAGGGCTTCGCAATCGACGAGATTCGCTCGCTCTGCGAAAGTGGTGGCTGAGGGACCCTCTATCCCTTCGGCTCCCGGAACCTCCACCGCGTATATCTCGGTTTCCAAGAGACATTGGTTTCCCAGACGCCGGGGGTCGGAGGCGAAGCAAGTACGTATGCCTAGGGATTAATGCCAAGGGACTAAATCGGAGGAACTGAACGCGAACCCAAGGAATCGCTCAGTGTTGAACTTGCTCAGTGTTGAACTCGCTCAGTGTTGAACTCGCTGATCGTTGAACGCGCCACTCAGAGAGGTACGGGGGCGCTCATCCTGAAGTTCAGATGTCCATTGTATATGGCCATCAGTGACTTTCGGGGGAGACCCAGGCGCCGTAGATCGTCGGCCAGGGCGTGATTGCCCAGGATCAAGTCGCCGCCTCGAAAGAAATAGCCCACATCGCGATAAGACTGGCTCAAGTGACCCACGTGGGGCCTGCCCTCGAAGATGGAATAGACCGGCGGCGAAATGGGCGGCGGGGTCTTGTTGCCTTGGGCAGGGAGGGAGAATTTGAGAATGGTTTCGCCCCCCTCGTGCCAGGTGAAGCGGGCCTCGCCATCAATGATTTCGCGGTCGATGGACTCGATGGTTTTAGGGTAGCCCCACATGAACACGCCGCAGTCATGAGCGGCGGGCGTTGTAACAGGGAGCCGCCAGGTGTAGCTGGGCAGGGATCCCGCGCGTAGAGCGCGAAGGTTGGCGAGCCAAGTTCGTTTCGCAGTTCCGTGTGGATTGACAGGGAAGGCCAGAGCGATTTCCTCGTAGCTCCCGCAATCGGTATCGGTGTAGTGCACGCAAATCAGATTGAGCAGGGTACGGCGCGGCAGCAAAAGCAAAAGCAAAA
>CAWVXN010000424.1:0-3296 GCA_963933695.1 uncultured Myxococcales bacterium
CAGCGGTCCCTTGCAAGACCCCTATACGATCAAAACCGTTCCCGGCTTTGGGGGTATCTACCAGGGCACGCCCGAGGGGCTCGGGGATGTCAACTATTCCGGGCTGATGCGCTGCGGCGTTGGGAGTGTGATAGGCAGTGGGGGCAATGCCTACTGCCCCGACGATGGGCAAAAATTCTTGCCGGGTCGGATCGGCGCACGGTTCTGGGACGCGGACCGAAATCGTCGCCGGGAAGGGACCGGGGGAGCCCCCGGCGAGCAACCCGCCGTGGACGACGGCACCGAGGGCGCTCCGTACCTGATCGCCCTGGAGCCTTTTCTCGATTTCAAGTTCGCCTCGATCCCCCAGATTGGTGGCTCGGGCAACGGGCACCCCCTGCTCATCATGGGTCCCTGGTTGCCGAAAAATTTCGTCTCGACCAACGCCACCCTGGCCGGGCTGCCGAATACCCTGGACCAGAGTCGAGTTTCCCCCCAGAGCCTGAGTGCGGGCCTCGGCGCCAATGCCATGCGCCCGATTCCGATCTTTCGCGAGGACAATCCAGGCCAGCGCCAGATCTACATCATTCAGCAGACCGAACTTAACGGTCCAGGGGAGCCGGGTCCGGGTCGCTGGGAAACCATCAATCCGGTGAGCGGCCAATTCGGGGATGAGCGCGATTGGAACAACAGAGCGGCCCGGCCCGACGAGGCCCGTGGGCTGTTCGTGCCCAGCAAGCCCCTGCGCACGGCGCTGGCCAATGGCGGTTTCGGGGAATATCCGTTCAATATTTCCGAGATCGACCGCGCCTTCAATCGCGGCGCGAGCCAGCAGGATGAAGGGGAACTTAAAGAGGCCTATCTCGACGTTGAGATGTTTGACAGCCGGCTTTGGCTGCGGATCGGCAAGCAGAGCATCGTGTGGGGCAAGACCGAACTCTTCCGAACCACGGATCAATTCAACCCCCAGGATGTTGCCTTGGCGACATTGCCGAGCCTGGAGGAATCGCGGATCGCCCTCTGGAGCATGCGCGGGGTCTGGTCCTTTTACGAGGTGGGCCCATTCTCGGATGTACGTCTGGAACTGGCGGTCAATTTCGATGATTTCGAATCGGCAGATCTTGGGGCCTGCGGAGAGCCCTACGCGGTCAATCTGATTTGCGCACTCACCTTCGGGAGTTGGGCCCACGGTATCACGGGGCTTGGCGTTGCAGGACTCGTGCAACCGCCGGATCCCTGGGACGACGCCGATGGAATGGAATTCGGGGCCCGGCTCGAGTGGCGCTGGGATCGCTTTAGCTTCGCGATTACCGATTTTTACGGCTACGACGACTTTCCCTACACGGTTCGGCTCAGCACCTACAATCGCAATGTGGATTGGCGGTCCGGGCGGCCGCGACAATACCTCCAGACCCTGGAGCAGCTGGCCGACATCGAGACCTATGGCTGCGCCACGCCGGTTGGGACAGGCGTCGTGCACCCCTCGGCGAATGGTCAGGCAAACTACACGGTGGATCCCACCGGCCCGGGCACGGGGATTTCGTACTCGGGGGCGGAGAACGCTGGTTGTCTGACGCGAGGAGCGACGAATCGCCAAATACGAAATCTTTCGCAGCTGGATGAAAATGGAAATGTGCTGTTGGATGGCGATGGAAATCCCGCCGAATCGTGGAGCGTGCCCTTCCGGGCGAGCCCGGATGCATCGCTGTTTGGAGCCCCGACGATAGACAACGCGCTCAAGTATGTGGCAGGCGTTTGGCTGAACGATACCGCGCTGAGCGACCCGAGTCCCGACGAGCCCCGCCGGCGTTACTCCCAGGCGACTGTTGCGGATCCGACTCAACTGGCCCACCCCTTTCACGCCTGGGAAAAAGGTCCCCAGGCGGATGCCTGCGATCCGGGTTCCCCCTACAGGGCGCGTCTGGTGGCTGAGGGGTACTGCAACGACGCGACACCGGGTTCCTTGGGGCGCCGGACTTTCGACCCGCAGAAATTTGTTGATGTCGGCGCACCGGGAACGCCCGATCTGATTCCCAATCCTCGCTACAACCCCAACTACGACCCGCGCTTCGATCGCCATTTCGATGCGGGGGATTACGACCCGGGTACCGTAAGTGACCGGGTTTGGTTCGCCAGTGAGGAATTTGACCGACAGGCCAATCCGGGCAATTCGATCGCCTTGACGCCGGTTCTCTTTGATCCATTCAGGGCGCTCAGCGATATTCCGTTTAGAGGCCGGAGCGGTCAGTTTGGCGCGATGTGGTGGGGCAACGCCTATGACCCCGATCTCGCAGAATTCGACCCGCGCAACTCGCTGGACAGCAACCCGATCAACATGAGCCTGTTCAATTTCATCTGCGCTGTCACGGTAGGCTTCAGTTCGCTGGACCCGTCATCGTGTGCCCTGACCGTATTCACTAGCACGAACCAACCCAGCGGTGGAGATCCCGGGGGCCCGCGAATTGCGGCCATAATCGGAAACTTTCTTGGCGGAAGCGCGGCATTTAGCGGATTCCTGGGCACCGCGACTGACGGGGTCCTCAGCAAGGGCCCCCGTATGCCCAACGGAATGGGGATGCCTCTGGTGCAACTCCATACAGACATGGGGGCCAAGGATCTGGGGGAGGGGGTGGGTACGGCGCCGAAGACACTCTGCGCCTCGGTCTTCGGATGTGGGCGAGACGCCTTTCGGACCACCGATTCCCGCCGGCACTGGGCCGATCGGCTTGTGGGCAACCCTGCCTTGAGCGATCCCGAGAGCCCCATCTATCCCTGGATCTACTCCCGGGAATCCGAAAGCTACAACTGTCTTGGCTCGAACCCGGACCTGAACGCATTCGGCGGCCTTACCCTGTGCGGTGGCCTCGCGATCGGCGATACCAATGTGGTACAGCGGAACAGCGGTACGAGAGGTCAGTTCAACGTGGATTACGCCCTGGACCGGACTCTCAGTCCCGAGCAGGAAGCGCTTTTGGGCTGCGGTCCCTATTTCAAGGGGTCGTGCGGCGCAAACGGCGCCGACTTGATGTGGGCTGAAGCCAGCGCGCTTCTCCAGTCTTTCGTGGGGAGTGACTCGATCGGTATTTCGTTTTCGGATCTTGGAATCGGCGCTCTTGTTTCGTCCGATTTTGGCGATCGCCTGACGGATAACGGGAGCCTGGCCCTCGAATACCGAACCGACAGCCGGGTGACCGGGACCAACGGTCGCCTGATCCGGGTCAATCCTGGGGAACTGGTCGAGGTCGCGACGGCTTTCGCGCCATGGTCGGACAACGGGCTCTCCCGGAGCCTGGCACTGGGCTCCGACGGCTACGTTG
>CAWVXN010000425.1:0-3294 GCA_963933695.1 uncultured Myxococcales bacterium
AGCAAGGTAGCACCGACAGGCTCAGTACTCGTCTCAGGAATTTCGCCAGTGCTGGCCGGATAGCCGGCGGAGATGGTAATGGGAGCGCAGGCCGTTTGCTTTCTCCCGCGTGGCTTGATTAACAATTGAAGATGAAATGATGAATACGGCGCAAAGTCAGCCTGGTCACTCGTCGGCCCGGGTATGGCTTGAAATAAATCTTGCACCGCAGTGCTATTTGGGTCCAATGCTATAACCAACCTCGTATCAGAGGATTCGACGATGAAATAGCCAACATCGACCCCAGCGAGCTGGACCTTTGGATCTCGATCCTTTTTGCCAAAACCTGATCCGTACACGTCGATGACAGGGCTAGCAAATTCGGTGCTTTCATAAATGAACGTCGAAACAATACTGCATTGATTTCTTTCATCATCGTCAGCGAAGGCAGGCATGCTGCCTAAGGCAGCAGTGACGGTTAGCGCGGCGGCAACACTTGTTAACTTGCAAAATTTCATAGTTATATATCCTTATCATTTTAATGAAAATAATCGATGTTTGGGCTCGACCTAGCCCTAACCACCGCACATAACCTCAAACGCGTTTTTAGCAGCGAGTAAATTATCGACTTGCCAGGCATCATTGGCGGCTTGCTTGGTGAGTCCGGCTTCGCGCAATACACCAAACTACCCAGCGATTGCACTGCCGCCGTTGCGAATTCACCCGTCTGGTAAATCACACTATATAAGGGGGGAAGGCAAGACAAGCACAGTTTTCCCCACCACCGATATTAGGCGTTCTGATAACTACTACCCTGCCCCTTCGGGGAAACCTGTCCGTTCACGAAGGTGTTAGGGATTGTGCCTGGGCCTGTGCGGAACTGGCCGCGCTCCTAACTCTTCTGTCTGAGTACATGCTGCCGGGGATCGACTAGCAGCCTCGGTTCCGCTGAACCCTAAAGGACGCCCCAATCATGCTCCGCACCTCGCTCCTGCTCTTTGTTCTTCTCGTCACCCGTCGCCTTCGGCAGTACGTGTTGCGTTGGTGGCGTTGGCACCTCGGCGGCCTCGACGGAATGGTTCGCTGGAAAGGAGGCGTCAAACGCACCCTGTACCCCATCCTGACTCATCTCTGCCTGAAGCATCCGCCCGGATGAACGCACGGCTCCCGAGCCCCTCTACGAGCGAGCCCGGGTGCCATGTACTCAGACAGAAGAGTCAGGAGCGATTGCGCCTACGTCCCGACCACGAAAGGCCGGTTAGGCCGAGACCCATAAGGAGGGCGGTGGAGGGCTCGGGCACGGGTTCGAGGTCGGAGTGCGACCACCTGGCCCAGGTTTGGTCAGGTCCAAGGCCAGTATCCCAAGCGGTATTCGTTGACGAGCCGGGGCGAATATCCGCAGCGTTTAAATAAGAGGAATTGAACGCGTAAGAAATGTGGGCCTGGTCAATACCGGAGGAAAGGGCAGAAACATCGGAAGGTGTGTAGTACTCACAGAAAAGCACGTTACTGCAACCTGCCGAAAGGGACGGAACGCTGCCGAAATTCCCTTTAGCGCCATCTACGAAGACCTGTGCGAGCAGTGCCTGAGAGGCCAACGTCGCGTCGGTCGAGTTGCTGAATGTAAAGTCGCCTACGGAATCACAACCGTTGAACAAGGAAATGCATGTCCCGTCGACACAACGTTCGGGTGCGGGCGTTATGTCAAGTCTCTATGGGGAGCCCCATGGCGGGCGATTTTCTGTCCGGCTCCATATCAGTTTGGCGAGTCGTTCGGCGGTGACCCCGTCATAGAGTGATCCGGTTCCGGCGGCCTCTCCCATTTTACCCAGCCGATCTTGCCGAGGGAAACGGAGTCCCGGGACAAGAAAACCACCAGCCGAAGACCGTCCGTGTAGTAGGGATCCAAGGTGTAGTTGCGGCGCGGAGCTGCGGGAGTACTCACTCCGACCCCCTTCACGAAACCGATGCGTTCCAATGATTGAGATGCTGCGGTGTCCATGAGCAGGGAGAATCGTGATTCGTCGATGATCGGATCGACCCTATGGGTCACCACTGTTTTGCTGGAGAGCTTGACACCGATGTCTCGGCTGATCTGGCCCACCCAGACTTCGCGGCCCTCGAACGTGACGGGTGCCAGCCACAGCCTCATGTGATTACGCTCGTCCACCGTCCCTCGAGCCTTTTGCAGCGCGACATCCTGATGTCGGCCGTAGACGTAGAGGGGTGAGACGGGTGAGGTCCGATACTTCATTCCGAATACCGAGGACTTGATCGTGCGCCAGACACTGCCCCCGGTGGCGGTCTCGGTCATGTCCCACCCCTGGCGAACGAAAACAGCCAGCATGTGCAGGCCATTGCCCAGAATCACGACATTGAGGGGATCGCCGGGTGTCTCGCGATCACCGCCGAGTACGCAGCAGGGCAACGTTTCCAAATAGGCACGGAGTGCTTCCAGATCCAGATCGCGAACCTTCTCATGGGGGTACAGATTCGCGAAATCGACGTGCATCCAGTCCATCTTCAAGCCCGGGACCTCCTGCACGAACTCGAAGCGCCTCACGTCCCGGTCACCCACCAAAGTGGCCCCGAAGGCCTTTCCGCCGGGATCGAGATTGGTGTACACGAACCCCCTCGTGGTGCTGTGGGGAGCGATGACCGGCGAGATTTGCTGCTCCAGGAAATAGAGGACTTTCTCATCGGTCCCGGATTCGCCGAAGCCACGGCTGATCCAGGCGGCTTCAGAGGGCGAGAAGTAGCCCGGGTCGATGCTGTTCAGCATGAGAATGAATTCCTGGTCGCCGGGATTCTCGATCTCCAGCCAGATCGGCTGTATTCCTTTCTGGGCCAATCCGGTCCCGAATGCGCGCTCGCTTTCCTCGGCGCTCAGGACCACTGCCGAGGCCCGAACGTTGCCGTCGGTCTTGGACTCGATGCGAACGAGATAGTCTGGGGTGTCGACCGACTTGGGCGGGGAATAGGTGGCGCAACCCATGATCAGCGCAAACGCAGCAGAGAGGGATCCAGCAGTTCTTCTTCGCACAGCAATTGTCTCCCGGACTGTCGTTGAGGTCAGAGTGGCCAGCGATCGTACCAGGGAACTGCTCAGGCGGGGCAGGGGGGGGCCAGGTCAATCCCTTAAACTGTTGATGACTCCCATGGCCCGCAACCGGTCATTGGGGAACTTGGTCACGGGCCCCTCGATGGGAAATTCACAGAACACCCATACCTGGACGTTGTGTCAGAACCCAGCCTTTCGGTTTTGTCTTCCCCGCTCCCCTCTCCCCGCTCCCCTCTCCCCACTCCTCACTCCTC
>CAWVXN010000426.1:0-3287 GCA_963933695.1 uncultured Myxococcales bacterium
TGGGAATTTCCAGGGGAACGACATTCAGCCTGTAGTAGAGATCCTCGCGGAAATCACCACTCCGAACGGCTTCGACGAGGTTTCGATTGGTGGCGGCCACGATGCGGACGTCGACCTTCACGCTGCGTTGGGCATCACCCACGCGGTGGAACTCGCCATCTTGGAGGACTCTGAGCAGCTTGGGCTGAAACGTTCGGGAGATTTCGCCGATTTCGTCGAGTAGAAGAGTTCCACCGTCGGCCGCTTTGAACAGGCCATCGCGGTCGCTGATTGCGCCCGTGAACGATCCTTTGGTGTGTCCGAAGAGTTCACTCTCGAGCAGGGTTTCAGGTAGGGCTGCGCAGTTCACCTTGATGAAAGGCCGTTCCGAGCGCCTCGAGAGTTTGTGCAGGAGTCCCGAAACTACTTCTTTGCCCGTGCCGGACTGGCCCTGGAGCAATACGGGTACGTCCGAGCGCGCGACTTTCGTGACCTTTTTCAGCAGGGTCAAGGTGGCCTCGCCCCTTCCGACGAAGTCGCCCCAGACATCCTGGGTTCGCGCCTCCTCGAAATCGCCTTCCGGCTCTTCCTCTTCGGAATCGGAGCCCAGAATTCTTGCCAGAAGAGGCAGGAATTCGGCCTCGATATCCATGGGCTTCTCGATGTAGTCGATTGCCCCGCGTTTCAATGCCTCGCGAGCGGTATCGACGGTCGCGTAGCCGGTCATCATCACAACTTCGCACCGGGGCTGGATCTTGCGTGCCCGTCCCAGTAAGTCGAGGCCGGTCATGCCGGGCATATTGAGATCGGTTACGAGAAGGTCGTAGGGCTGTTGCTTGAGGAGATTGAGCCCGTCCTCCGGATCCGTTGAAGTCTGGACTTGGTAACCCTCGCGCTGGAGTATCCGGTCGAGCATGGTGCATATGTGGGCTTCGTCGTCGACGACCAGTATTTTTGCGCTCAAGTGCAAAACTCCTGAAAGCGGGGGCGCGGAGGGGATAGGGTTCTCTAAAACGCCCTTCATTGTAGCTGATCCGGCTGAACTCTCGGCGGTAAGCGGGGAATCCCGTGGGATTTCCTGACTCGGAAGAGTTTGGGAACGACTTGGCCCGTGAACCCACCCAGTCGGCGCGGAATAATTGGATTTAAAAAATGGCGGTTTTTTAGCGGAGTGCGTGGGGGAACGAGAGTATTTCAGGGAAAGCTGTACTTGAGTTTGGCGAAGACCCGACCATTTTTCTGCCACGAGTCGAAGGGCACCTGATCGGTACCGAAGTAGTGGATGTAGCCCCCGGTCACGAATAGGGCTTCGATGACTTCATAGTCCCCCCAGAGCCGAAGTATGCCCCCCTGGAAGCCCTTTTCGTTGGCTAGGACAAGGCCCAATGCGTTGAGGCGAAGACGGGCGTTCAAATGTTCGGAGCCCAGGCGCAGGGCTACTTCAAAACTGTTTTGGTAGACATAATTGGGGAGGTATTGCAGCCCGGGGTCGTAGTTCAGAACGTGGCGGTGGGCAAAGTCCAGGGCGATGGTCGCGTCACCCAACCCGTAGTATTCAAAGCCGGCCATCCAGTCGAGCCTCGCCAGTCGAATTGAAGAGACGATATAGGGTGCGTCCGGGTTGGGGTCGAAACATGCGGGGTTCGGTGGTAAACAGGCCGGGTTCGGCTGTAAAAATGCGTAGTCGAGTTCATCCAAATAGGCCAGCTCAGCTTTCAGGAGCCAGCTTCCACGGGTGTAGTTCAGGCCCGCTCCGAGCAGGGTGATGCGGTCAGCGTAAGTATCCAGCCTGTAGGCCGAGGCCAGGCTTGGATCGGGCAGGCCCACCACACTCGTGGTCTGGTTCTGATAGACCCGGGCCGCGTAGAGGGAAATGTCCCAGCCGCTGAAGATACCCGTGAGCGCGGCTCCGAATTCGGGGGTTGCGCCCCACTGAGCAACTTCGTTTGCCGGTCCCGCGTTGGCCAAGAGGGTCTGCCCGATGATTTCCTTCGAGGGAGCGCCCGGAGGAGGATCGGGAAGGGCATTGAAGTCATAAAAGGGAAAGAAGTCGGATCCTGGTGGCGGGTTGTAGTCGTACCGGATTTCCGGGACCACCAAAGCCGTGAGCTGCCATCGTCCCAGGTAGGCGTCGATCCGGGCCATTGTACTGGGAAGGCGAAGTTCTTCGATGTCCACCATGCCCGGTTCACGATTATTCAGGGCATTCCATACGTCGGTGACCCGGAGCGTGTCCGAGCGTCCCCAGTTGACAACCTGCCGTCCGAGCTTCAAGTCGAGCCACGAGTTTAGGCTGCCTTCGAGCCAGAAATCGAGAATTTCGACTTCAAGCTCGTAATCATCGAGGACATCCTGGGTGTAGTGATCTTTCCCGTGGATCAAATAGGCAAAATCGTAGAAGGCAAAGGCTTGGATTCGTGCCTTCCAATTCCTCGGGAGGAAGGCGTCGGCTTGGAGATCCAGGCGAGTTCGCAGGCGTTGAGTGCCAGAGTAGTCGGTGCCCGGTGCGGGTGGGGGCTGCGGTCCGAGAGAGGCCCGATGGTCGGTGACGTTATAGGAGGCGCCGAGGCTCAGGGACCCCGTGAGGTCGAAATAGCGCCCCAGGCTACCCACGCCCTCGGATTCTTCTTCTGGAAGGCTTTCGTTGGATTCTTCGATCTCGTCGTCGAAGCCCGCCAGGATTTCTTCGAGAGAAGGCTCCTCGGATTCGCCTCGGGCCGAAACTGCACCAAACAGGACGACGCTAGTGACTCCAAGGGCGAGGGCGAGAGTGCGATTGCGGGTGGGCTTGAGGGCGAACAGAGCTCGAGTCACCTTGCCCTAGAGGCCCTTCTCGAGCTGGCGCAGACTAAACATGTCCTCCTCAAGGGGTTGGTTGAACTTGATATTGGACACCTCGATTCGAGTCTTGTGGAGTGTCTTTTTGCCTTTGCGGGTGCTCATGGTGATTTGAGTAGGGACCCAAATACCGTCGATTAACTCGAGTTTTTCGACGTTCATGTACTTGAGGCGCTTGCCTTTCTTGAGCCAGATGACGCTCCGAGTCACCACGTGATTGTCCTTGCGGACGAAGGCAATCGACTTCGTGTAGCCCGTCTGCTTGACTTCCCTCGGATTGGGGATGGCCTCGACCTGCCATACCGGTACGCCATCGACTTCGGTTTCCCCCATCAAGGTGTAGCTGTAGCGATCCAGAGGGGGTGAGGACATGTCCGCATAGCTAAAATCAGAACCCATGAAGCTGCCGCTCTTGTCGCCTCCAGCGATCCGCTTTGTTTTCTTCAGGGCCGGCAAGTAAAGCCATTGGT
>CAWVXN010000427.1:0-3280 GCA_963933695.1 uncultured Myxococcales bacterium
CAGTGACCTTGCTCCGCAAAAGTGGATCAGTTGATCCATTCTCAAACGAAAGCGGGCGCAATTGCGCCGAGCGTCAAACCACGACGATGCTGTTCAGCGATATTCGGATCGAGTCGCAAGCAATCTCGCGACGGTTTCGGTCAAATCCTTCATCCGCAGCGGCTTCACCAGAAATTCTACATCTGGAAGTAGCTGGTCAAATTCCGAACTCAGCCTCTCGGAATAACCGGACATCAAAATGGTCTTCATCTGGGGAAACACCTTGATGAGTTCGGCCGCAACAGCGGGACCATCCTTGCGCGGCATAACAACATCGGAAACGAGCAGGTCGACTCGGACACCTGGCGCCATCGCGACGTTGACCGCCTCCTCGCCATCAGCCGCTTCGATCACCTCATAGCCCTGCTTCTGGAGTTGCATCGACATGGTCTTGCGAATGCTCGACTCGTCATCCACCAGAAGGATCGTTGCACGCTCTCCCCCAGTTGCCCCCAGCACTGCCAAACTGCTTCGGGTCTCGCCTCCGACAGCCTTCGGGAAATAGACCGAAACCGTTGAACCATTCCCGACCGAGCTTTGAATTTCGATGTGCCCGCCACATTGTCGCGCGATCCCGTATGCGGTGGCTAGGCCAAGTCCAGTCCCCTTGCCCGTCGGCTTGGTCGTAAAAAAGGGCTCAAACACCCGACCCAGAACGTCGGCGCTCATCCCTTCACCGGTGTCTATGACATCCAACTTTGCGTAGAGCCCCGGCTCAAGATGATCCGGCCGCCATGCATCGTCAGCTTTAATCTCGACATGGTGGAGTGAGACGGAAAGTGTGCCGGGCTGTTCCATCGCGTCGCAGGCATTGAGGGCGAGATTCATCACAATACGCTCTATCTGGATCGTATCAGCGGTCACTAGCCATGTAGCCTCTTCTAGATCCATCACCAGCTCGACGTGCGGCGGCACAATGGTACTCAGTGTGGTTTCGAAATCTCGAAGCAACTGGCTGAGACCCACATCCTCAAGCTTTAGATCCTGGCGACGGCTAAAGGCGAGCAGCTGCTGGATGATCATCGCGGCGCGGTCCACAGCCTTGACGATTTCCGTCGCTTCCTCGTGGGTGGAGGATTCCGAGTCCGTTTCGGACGCGATACTTTCGCCGTATCCACCGATAATCGTCAGGAGATTATTGAAATCGTGCGCAATCCCACCGGCGAGCCGGCCCACCCCTTCCAGACGCTGCGACCGCTGCAACTCTTCCTCTCGGCGCCGCAAGGTCGCCTCCGCGAGACGTTGCTGACGGAGATCGCGGAGGTAGGCAGTAAACTGAGGCGGTCCCTGAAGCCCGATACGCTGCACGAGTAATTGAACCGGAATTTCTCGGCCGTCGGCACACTTGCCTACAACCTCAACCACCGTATCCAGGATCCGCGATTCGCTAGTTCGTAGATATCGAGCGAACCCCTGCTTATGAGTTGCAACCATTCCCTTCGGAATAAACAGTTCAGCGATATCGCACCCCAGAGCCTCGGAGCGGGTGAACCCGAACATTCGCTCAGCCGCGGGGTTGAATTCTGTCACGCAACCCTGGGAATCACAGCTCACAATACCGCTGAGAGACGCGTCGAGAATCGCGCTCTTTCTCGTTTCGCTGTCCTCGAGGTCGACGGCCTTCCGCATCAGATCTGTGCGCAAGACCTCCAGATCCAGGGTCGCACGGCGCGCTGAGCGGACCGTCACAACCCCCACGAGCGTCCCAAAACTCGCCGCCAGAACCAAATTGATGAAGCTCGAAAAGTCTGCTCCCTCTAGGGGAGCCGCAGGAAGGTTTCCCGTGAGTTCGAGCGCATAGAAAGCCGTATAGCAGGTGACAGCCACCAAGCCCGAGAAGACTGCCAAGCGTAGACCCAGAAAGAGAGGGGCCATCACCGGAAGCACCACGAACCAGACCAGGTACGGCGACTGCAGCCCTCCCTGGTAATAGGCCTGCATAAAGGTCGGGCCTATGGACGCCAACACCAACAACCCCGCACCCAACTCAATCGAGCGAGTGCGGCGAATGATGAACGGCGTGAGGCTGAATACGGCCAGCGAAGTCAAGAAGACGATGGTCTGCACGCGGCCGATATCGAGGTTTAAGTAGGCATTCACAAACCCGATCAAGAGAACGATTGCCGCCGCCACACAGATGGCGATCAGTAGATTCTCTCGGCGCACCTCCAGCACACGGGGACCGGTTTGCCCCGCTACACCCGGATCCCGACTCTCTGATCGATGTTTTACCATGGCTCCATCTGCGATTCTCTGGGGGCGGCTGGGACAAGCGGCACCCGCTGCCTTCCCCCATTCTATCTTAAGCTTTTCTCGCCGCACCCTTCTGATTGAACCAACCGCTGCAAATGCGTATCCTCTCTGAGCACGGTTTCGCCGCGGGCCGTGGACGTCAGTTCGCCTAGGCATGATAAAACCCCGTACGCAACGGTCCACCGAAGATTCATTCATCGCGCGTAGCAGCTTTAGGAGCTTATTCATTCCGGTATCAACCCGGCATCTACCAAGTAGGAACGGGTTGGAGCATTCGCAGGGGGGACCATCGTAATGCCCGTCAAAGACATCCAAACTTCAGCCCAGGCCGAACTTCAGACCCAACGCTACCCGGGGATGAAGAACCTTTTTGGGCAAGCTTCCAGCCAGAGTACTGCGCCGATGGATCGCGAAAATCGAGCGTATCCCCGATGAAAGTATGGCTCATCCCCACCGCCATCGCGGTCTGTCTCCAGCTCTGGCTCAATCTCTACGTGTTGGCCCACCCGCCCGTACGGCCCATACGGGCTGTACTCCACGCCATGCTCTTCGCCGCACTGCTCTTCACGGTTGGCGACCTCCTGGCAAGCTTTGTTTTCATCGACGAAACCGAACGCTGGGCCGGACTGGTCCTTCTGTACACCGGGTTGATCTTCGTAAGCCCGACCTGGTGGCTCTTGGCCTTGCGCTACTGCGAAGCCCAACAACTGGGTCTGGACTTCACGCGGAAGAACTGGGTCTACATTCCGTTCCTACTCGCTGGCCTTCTGTGGATCGGCCTCGTCACCAATCCGCTGCACGACCAATTCATTACGCCGCGGCTTACAGGAGCCAGTGAATTCCACTGGATGTTTTGGTGGAACGCCGTACAAAGTTACGCATTATTGATGGGCGTAGCGGGCCTATATGGAACGCTGATCCTTCGGCAACATCCTGGTGCGACTCGAAACCAGCTCATCATTCTTCTCTCTGCCACCCTCGCCACCGC
>CAWVXN010000428.1:0-3253 GCA_963933695.1 uncultured Myxococcales bacterium
CGATGCCAAATTCTTCTGCGGTCATCAGGGCCAGAGAGGCCCGGGATCCGCCAATGTCGGGATTGCCCGAGAGCACCGTCACCGTTCCGTCGGGGTTCAAGTTCACACCGGCACTGGATTGCAAGCCGGCATTGAACCAAAAGCCCATCGCTACGCCTCGCCCCTGGTTGGGACCGAGAGGCGCGGAGTAGTGGGGGTGATCGCGCAGCGCCTCGAGGGTTTCCACGCAGCCAACCCGGCGATAGCGCGGACCAAAGGAGGCCAGGGTCCCCTCCTTTGCGGCGTTGCGCAGACGCAGATCCACTGGATCGATCTCGAGCCTTTCGGCCATTTCGTCGATCACCGTTTCCAAAGCAAAGGCAGCCATGGGGGCACCCGGCGCACGATAAGCGGCGCCCTTGGGCTTGTTGACCATTACGTCGTAGCCCGTGCTGCGCACGTGAGGAAACGCATAGGGGGCGAAAATCGTCATGCAGCCTGCCATCACGGAGGAACCGCCAAACGCGCCTCCCTCGTAATGAAGGGTCGCCTCTCCCCCCGTAAAAACACCTTCGCGTGTCGCACCCAACTTGAGCTTGATCCGGGTTCCGAGTGTCGGACCGCTCGCGCGAAACACCTCCTCCCGGCTCATCACCATCTTGACCGAGCGACCGGATTTCCGGGAGAGCACCACGGCGAGAGGCTCGAGATAAACCGTCGTCTTCCCCCCAAAGCCCCCGCCGATCTCGGCGGGAATGACCTTCACCAGGGAAAGATCAATGTCCAGCAACTTCGCCGTATAGTCACGGACCATGAAGTGACCCTGGGAACTGGACCACAGGGTGACCCTTCCATCGGGAGTGGTTTGCGCCAGGCAAGCATGGGGCTCGATATATCCCTGATGGATCGGACGCGTCGTGAACTCGCGCTCGATTACCTCATCCGCCAGATCGAAACCCTCGGCGGGATCGCCATGGCCGAGTTGAACTCTATTCGCGATATTGGACGGCTCAGCACCCTCAAAACCCTCAATGCCCTCAACGCCCTGGGTGACTCGATCTTCGTGAATCAGCGTCGCGTCCGAGGCGATGGCGCTCGCAATATCAAGTACATGAGGCAGCGGTTCATACTCGACGTCAATGAGTTCCAGAGCTTGGCTAGCAATGGCCGAACTCGTAGCGGCCACCGCGGCGATGGCATGTCCGTGATAGAGAACCCTTCCCCGAGCCATGACGTTGTGCGCAAGATCGTTTGAACTGTCGTGCCCACCGTTACTCTTTGCCGCCTCGGCGAATAAGTCCGGCAAATCTTCAGCCGTCATTACCGCGTGAACACCGGCAAGCGCCTTGGCCCGCTTGAGGTCGATAGATTGGATCCGCGCATGGGCATGGGGGCTGCGCAATACCTTTCCCCAGAGCATGTCGGGCAACGCGAAATCCGCGCCGTAATTGGCGCGGCCCGTCACTTTGTCGATGCCATCGGGACGAATTGGCCGGGTCCCTACCCAGCGAAATTTTTTCTCTTCGCTCATCCTGATTCTCCCCGAAGGTCGGCCGCCGCATCCAGTACCGAGCGAATGATTTTGTCGTATCCCGTGCAGCGACAAAGATTTCCCGCCAACCAGAAGCGCACTTCTTTTTCGCTGGGGTCGGGGTTTTTTTCGAGCAGGGACTTGGCGGCCACAAGAAAGCCGGGGGTGCAGATGCCGCATTGAAGCGCCGCCTGCTCGAGGAATCTGCGTTGGAGTGGGTGCAGTTCGCCCTCTTGGGCGATCCCCTCGACGGTCTCGACCCTAGCCCCCTCGACTTCCGCAGCCAGCACTAGGCAAGCACACACCAAGCGGCCATCCACGGTCACGCTGCAGGCCCCGCAATCCCCCGTTCCGCAGCCCTCTTTGGTCCCCGTCTTGAAGAGCACGTCACGCAGAGCGTCCAGGAGTGTCTGGTCCTCATCGCAAAGAAATTCTCGCGCTTCGCCGTCGATCGTCGCTGTGATATGTCTCTTCATGTCTGAATCATTCACCTGCTCGCTGGGCGGCGATGATCGCCGCGCGCTTTGCCAAAACACCGGCGACCCGGACCCGGTAAACAATCGTGCCTCGCATATCGTCGATGGGCCGGGCCGCAGCCCGGGCGGCGGCCTCGAGTTCGGCCAGAGCCGCCTCGTCGAGCCGTCGACCCACCAGCGCCGCAGCCGCTTCGGGAACCGCAAGGGGCGTCGGCGCCACCGCACCCAAGGCCACCCGACACGCCGTACAGGTACCGTCGGGATCCAGGGTCAGGGCCACTCCAGCACCCACTACCGCGATATCCATCTCACTTCTGGGAATCAGCCGAAGGTACGCGTCCCCCGAGCCAGGCTTTGGCCGAGGGAGGCGCACATGCGCAACGATCTCGTTCCGGGCCAGGCAGGTACGCCCAGGCCCGGTGATGATTTCCTCAACGGCGATCTCCCGTCGACCCTCGGGACCCACGAGGCTGCACACAGCGCCCGCGGCGATCAATGCCGGGACACTATCCGCCGCCGGGGAAGCGTTGCAGAGATTTCCTCCGAGACTGGCCCGGCCCTGAATCTGGGTCGAACCGATCAGTTCCATCGCTTCGACCACGCCCGGCCAGCGCGCACGGAGCCCGACGTGTTCGCCGAGTTCCGCGCCACTCACCGCGGCACCAATTTGGTACTCACCCTCGGCCTCGACGATTTCCCGAAGTTCGGGGATCTTTTTCAGGTCGATTACCCGCGCCGGCTTAATTCGGCCCACGCGCATCTGGGCGAGCAGGTCGGTCCCGCCCGCTAGGGGAAACGCGTCCACTCCGCCCTCGGTGAGCAGCGCCACTGCCTCTTCCACCGTGGTGGCCATTACGTATTGCATTGCAAGCTTCTCCGATACGCCGCACTCGCGCTCTGCCGCGACCGAAGCTCAAGCACACTAGAATACACAGAATTCCAAGACCCGACCCACGCCTCTCGCTCTCATTCGAGGCGCGGATGATCCCCAAAGCGGAGCCGGCAGCCGTCCCCCCCCGGCGTGGCTTGGCAGGTAAGTATCAGGCCTCGCGCCAACTGCTTCGCCGTCAATGCACGGTTGACCGCCATCTCGACCTCACCCGAGTCCAGAGTCGCGACGCATTCGCCGCAGACCCCCGCCACACAGGAGAACGGGGGACACAGACCAGCCCGGTGGACCGCGGAGAAAATCGTCTCGCCTCGGGCAATTTCCACGGTGTGCTCCCGGTGATCGAGTTCGACGGTCACCGTCAAAGGGGTCGACTCC
>CAWVXN010000429.1:0-3250 GCA_963933695.1 uncultured Myxococcales bacterium
AGCCAGGGATCGCCTGCGCTCGAACCAGTTCACGATGAGGGAATTGCAGGCAATCGAGCCCAGTGCGCCCATGGCCGGAGGACCGGCCAGCCCGTAGGCCAGAACGATCTGCCAGAAGGCGGTGGCCTCGGAGAGCGCGTAAAAGCCCAAGGACATCGCGAACGCCCCGGTCAGCATCACATTGCGAATGGGAAAGCGCGAGATCGCCATGCCAATCAGGGGGGAGAACACGATCCCCGTGAGCATCATGGCAACCGGGGGTAGGGCGCCCTGAGCGCGGCCGACGCCGAACTCTTCAGTGAGCGGAAGCAGGAAAACCGGAAAGCATTGCATCATCGAGCCCACGGCAACGAACTGCACCACGAAGGCTAGTCCTACGATTACCCATCCATAGAACACGGTGATCGATCTCCTCGAAGGCGTAGAAGTGATTTTCATTCAGGCAGCTTGCCTTGGCGGGCCGCTTCTTTCACTTGCTTCGCGCATTTCCCGGCTAGGACCTCTGGCTCGAACATAGCGACGAGGTCGGCATTGGTCTCGGCATGGCGAGCAAGAGTGGCATTCGGACCTACGATCCCGTGGCGCTCGACCTCTCGTATGTGTTCGGAACGAACTACGATGCTTTGAAAGTCAGGCTCAGCCTACGCTATTGAGGCGGTCTCGCACCCCGGTGCAGCAGGGATGCGGGCCACGCCGAAGTCAGCGAGAATTCGCCCATATGAAGCCCTTGCCCCGACTTTCATTCTCCGGTGCCGTGGACGGCGACGGACACGTCCTCGAACCCCCGGATCTCTGGCTGGAATACCTTGAACCCGCCTACCGCCACCGGGCCCCGACGATCCGGACCGATGACGCCGGATTGGAGTTTCTCGAAATCGATGGCGCGGTTTCCAAAATAGTTCGAGGCGGAATGCCGGCGGGCCTGGGAGCGATGGATCGCGTAGCGGGCCATGTCTATGAACGTGAAGTCGTCACCGGACTGAAATATGTCGATGAGGCCCCGTTGGGTGCGATGGATCCGGGGGAGCGCATCGAGCGCCTGGATCTGGAAAATATCGAACGGGCTTTTCTCTACCCGACGTTGACCCTGTTTTGGATAGCCGAGTGCGAGGACGAAGACCTGACCCAGGCTTGTTTGCGCGCCTATAACCGATGGATCGTGGACTTCTGTGCGAACTCGGACGATCGGCTCCTCCCGGTGGCCCAGATTTCCCTGGGCGACCCCGAAGCGGCGGAGCGCGAGGTGCGGCGAGTGGCTGAGGAGGGTGTTGCTGGGGTTTTTGTTCCGCCCTTTCAGTGGACGCGCAAGCCATTGGGCGACCCCGCCCACGACCGGGTTTTCGCGGCGGCCCAGGAGTGCGAATTGCCTCTGGGCATCCACCCGTCCCTAGAGCCCAAGTGGACTGCTCCGGGGCGGTTTGGTGACTATACGAGTGGCAAGTATGGATTTTTTCTCAACGTGACGTCGGCGGACGCCGTTCGTCACGCCTTCACGTCTCTCTTTCAATACGGGGTGTTCGAAAAATTCCCGACGCTCCGAATTGTCATACTGGAGTCCGGAGCGGGCTGGGTGGGTTATTGGCTCGACCGAATGGACACGGTCTACGCTTCGCCCCAGGGTTTTCGGACCCGGGCGCTGCTTGCCGAAAAACCGAGCTTCTATTTTCGGAGGCAGTGCTGGATTTCGGCCGATCCCGACGAGACATCCCTGGCGGGGATCATTCCCCGGGTGGGCGCTGATCGTTTTTTTTGGGCCTCGGACTTTCCGCACCCCGATCATCCGCCGGACTACGTCCCCGAACTCGAACGCCTAACGCGCGATCTTCCGGAATCTGCCCGAGAAGGCTTCCTGGGGGCCAACGTTTTACGCGCGTTTGGGCGCTAAGCCTATTTATTGTCTCGCCGGTGCTTCGCCGAGCGAAGGGGGACAGCACCAGCGGGCCCCAGTCGATGATGACCTCAGTCGATGATGGCCCCAGTCGATGATGGCCTCAGTCGATGATGGCCCCATAGATGATGGACCGCAGTTGGGCGCGGAAATCGTAGGTTGCACTGGGCAGGAGCTGAGTCAAGAAGATCACTGTGAGATCTTCGGCCGGATCCACCCAAAAGGCGGTGCTGGCTGCGCCCCCCCAGGCAAATTCGCCTGCGCTTCCCGTAGCCCCGGTTCGAGCGGGTCCCAAGTTCACCGAAAAGCCCAGGCCGAAACCCACTCCCTCGTACGGGGTTTCCGAGAAAGACCCCTGAGCCATCTCGGTCAGGTCGACGTCTCCGGGCAGATGGTTCTTTGTCATGAGTTCGAGAGTCTTGCGCGAGACAATTCGGGCACCCTCGAGTTCGCCTCCCCGGCGGAGCATTTCGCCGAAGCGCAGGTAGTCGTGGGCCGTGGAAACGAGGCCCCCTCCGCCCGAATGGAATTGGGGAGGGGTGAGATAGGGACTGGTCGCCGGATCATCCTGGAGCACGAGCTTGCGATTCATTCGACGTTCGTAGCATGCGGGTAGGCGAGGCTGTTTGTCCGGGGGGACGAAAAAACCCGTATCCACCATGCCCAGGGGCTCGAAGATCTCCTCGCGGAGGAATTGATCGAAGGGCTTGCCCGAAACAACCTGAACCAAATAACCGAGCACGTCGGTGGCCATGGAGTAGTTCCAGCGTTCGCCCGGGGAAAACTCCAGCGGCAGTGCCGCGATTGTCTTCACCGTTTCTTCGAGGTTGCCGCTTTTGTTGACCCCTTCGAGGCCCGACTTCCGATAGGCGGCATCCACGGGGGTACGGTGCATGAACCCGTAGGTGAGCCCGGAGGTATGGCTGAGGAGATCCTTGATGCGCATGGCGCGCTTGGGCGGCTCGGTGATGAAGTGCGGATAGCTTCCCATTTGAAAGACGCCCTGATCGGCGAATGCGGGGATGTACTTGTAAACGGGGTCGCGCAACTGAAATAGACCGCGCTCGTAGAGCATCATGGTGGCAATCGAGGTGATGGGCTTGGTCATCGAATAAATCCGAAAGATTGCATTTTCTTCCAGGGCTCGTTTGCGCTCGAGTTCCATGTGGCCGAGGGGCGAGTAGTGGGCGATTTGACCGCGTCGCGCGACCACGGTCAGGGCGCCGGCGATCTTTCCAGGCTCGATGTAGCGCTCCTGCAGATGTTGATCGATGCGAGCGAGGCGGCTGCTGGAGAGCCCTACTTCTTCGGGGTTCACACGTTTCATCTTTGAATTTCCCTCTTGGGCCTAGGCCATAGGTG
>CAWVXN010000430.1:0-3249 GCA_963933695.1 uncultured Myxococcales bacterium
CAAGCGGGATGGGGTCCTGATTGGCGGCGTCCTCTCGGCGCAATCGGTACTGACGCCGGCGCAGATCGCCAACCTGTACGCCGGGAAATCCCAATCCCGACGGGCGGCGGAGATTCAGAGCGCCCTGCATGAGGAAGCCGCGGGGCGACTCTTCCAAGCCGCCGAGGACGGTATCCCGGCCGCCGATTGTCTGATCCATCCGGTCACCGCCAACAACTTCTCGGTGGCCATCCGCAATAAAATCAACCCGGCCAGCGACTGCCATGACAACTACTGGGCCGTGATGGCCTCCAGGCTCGACTTCAACGTGGCCCGCGCGCGAAATCGAGGTTTCGTCGATACGGCCGTCCTGGGATCGGGGAACTTTACCTACGAATTGATCGGAGTCTCGACGGAAAACGCCGAGACGCTTCTGGGACGAATCGTTGTCGAAGTCGACGGAATTCCTGACCGCCTGCCCGTCGCCGGCCGATTCGAGCAACGCGAGACGGCCCGCTGCGATGCGCCGGAGACGCATAAGGACCATGGTGCGGTTTCGCTCTTCTGGGATTACTCGGGAAGCACGCTGACCGATCGCGTTCGAGATGCCCTGCTCACCACGGGCTACGACCTCTACAGGAGTACCACCGATCCTGATGGTTTGACGAATCTTGACTTGGCAAGCCTGGCGGCCAACTTGAAGCACACCGCCGATGGCAGCCTTGAATTTCCGGGACTCGAGCGGGTCAATGTTCGCCCCATTGCAATCTCCGGAGCGCCGGATCCGGGGGCGGACGGAATCGAACGCGAAACCCGGAATCTCGGTTGGAATGCCCCATTCGTCCAATATGTCGAGCCGCCGGAAGCACTCGCCGCCGCCAATGTCCAGCCTGGAGACAAACGAAACTATTACCTCGTGGCGCGAGATTTCTCGGGCAACTACGGCGAAACAGCCGAAATTATTGTCACGGTTCCCGATCTTGTGGCTCCCCCAGCGCCTTGGGACTTCCGAACCGTCCGCGACAGCGCCTACGAAAACCCCGGTCCCGATCTCGGTGGCAGTTTCGAACTGGTGTGGGACCACGTGGACGCGCGCAACTACTATGCCGATCACACCCACGCTCACAATTACTGCAACCTCGCGACCGCCCGCTTTGACAAGAAACTGATCTACGCCCCGGGCGAGGCGGATTGCTCGGGCCCCGACAACCAGGAAGTCGACCTCGATGTCGAGAAGTACATCGTTTACCGCTTCGATTCGCCCGAGGCCGCGAAGGCTTTCGTGGACAGCGATGGAGATGGCCGTGGCGATCTGGTCGAGCGAACGGCGCTTCCAGGACCGCCGAGCGGACTGACGACTCCCGGAACGGCGTGCGACGACCAGGCATTTCCCCCCGCCGCTCAAGACTACCGGGCGGCAGTGGAGACGGGTGTTTTCGAGATCGATCTGGATGCCGGCCCCAGCGCCAACGCCGACTGGAGCTTCACGACGGCAGCCGATGGGCGTCGGCAGATCCGGTGGCGGGATACTGATCCACAGGGACCCGCCGGAATTGGACAAATGGCCATAGGCGGGGTCTTCTGGTACGCGGTCGTCACCGTGGACGCCGACCGCAATTTCAGCCCGCTCTCAGCCCCTGTTCGGGCCTTCTTCCCTGATCGGACGCGTCCGAACCGCGGCGATATCATCTGCGGAAAGCGCGAGTGCGCGCTCCGTGCCGACCACCTGGCCACCGCCGATGCCAGCCTGCCTTTCGCCGAGGACCGCACCCCGGGCGCGCGCGCCGATTTCATCCGCGTTGGCTGCAGCAATCCTTTCACGGGGAGTACCTTCGAGGTGGAGCGTCCCATCGTGACCTTGCCGGACGGCAAGCGCGGCGTCGACCCGGCCTCGATCGACTGCGGGCAGCTGGTTGAGAACTGCTCGGGCAGCGAGAGCTATGTCGAGTTCCACTCGAACGACGGAACCCTACTGGATGCATCCAGTCAGCCCTACAGCGCGCTTTATCCCACCGGTTTCAACTCATATCCCACCCCTTTAAACTCATGCCCGATCGAGAACGCCTACCTGGAAGAGAGCTGCAGGGATAGGCGCTTGATTTCGATCCAGCCTGGGGAAACGCTGGTCGAGGCCCCGGTCTGCCAGCCCGCACCGGAGGCCCCCAAGGCATGCATCAGCGTCTATCGCCGCCTGGGCGACAAATCGTTCAAATGGAAGACCCATTGCGAGCCGACACCGCTGAAGCTCGACGTGAACTCCTCGGGCGGCGATTCGATCTGCCTTTCGGTCGCCCTACAGAACGAAAACAATGTCCTTTCGGCCCCGGTCTACCTGCCGTGTTTCTCGCTTCTCGGAAAAACGGCCATCGCGCCCCCCCAGCCGATCGCGATGACTTTCGGCCCGGACGAGGCCAGCCTCGAGTGGCTCCCCCCCGAGCAGTCCGTGGTGGGCACACTGCTTCAATGGCGACGGACCGACGACAATAGCGGCGGCGCCCACTTCTTCCCCCACGCGGGGATAACGGCCCAGGACGGCCCGAGGACTTTTGGTGGGGTCGATCTCGGCAGCTCGCTCAACCCGAACGACGCCAGCCAAGAGTGGTGTTTCAAGGCCCGCTCCATCGGAGGCGAAACCACCAGCGGATCCTCCGAGTGGTCGGCCGAACTCTGCAGCCTTCGGCTTCCGCCCGGACAGGTCTATCCCGTGTATCTCCCCTGGCCGGCCATTCCGACGCCCGGGAACATCGAAAACCTTTCGGCGACCTATCTCCCCCTCGAGGGCCTGCCGGCGGTTCTGATCGGCGAGTTCACAACGGGGAATCAAGAACTCGTTTCCGGACTACCGACAACTTGCCTTGGTACGGACAGCAACGGGAACGACCCACCCTGTATCGCAGCCGTCCTCTCGAGCACCGAGGTGAACTTCTGCGCGAATATTCGCGCAACGGTGGCGCCGCGCCTTGGCTTCGTCGCGTATAGGCAGTCGCGGAAGGATTCGCTCGACAGCCAACCGACCGAATTTCACCAGGTCTCGCCCCTGGTGGACCGGGTCCATTGCTGGAACGAAGTTCAAGGGTCCGCGGCCGGAATCCCCGCAATCAAGGGAACGCTCGAAGACCCCTTCATCGAGCTGGTGCACTTCCACTCTTCCTTGTGGAACGAGCAATTCTTGATCTGGACAGACCGAAGCCCCCACGAGGTGGGGCTCGAGTACCGATATCAACTCGTCTATTTCACAGACCGGGGCGAGATCCTCGGCGACCGCACCAC
>CAWVXN010000431.1:0-3247 GCA_963933695.1 uncultured Myxococcales bacterium
CAACTCGGCGCGATGGAACCTCCGGCAGGCTGAGCCGGCGCGGGTCGGCAGGCCGCCCGCCCAATGCGTCCCAAAATTAGAGACGTCAGCCCCAGAGACTCGCCCATTCGGGGTGATCCAGAGACCGATCGGGGATGGGAATAGGACATACAGCTGCCTTCTGACACAACGTCCGAGCGTGGCTCCAGGCGATCGGAATCCCTGGAACCTGTACCTCATGGGTGGCGTGGGGGGATAGGACATACAAGCTGTGTTCTGGCACAACGTCCGAGCCTGGGCGTTATGTTAAATCCCTAGGGGAGCCCCGTGGCGGGAAGGGTGCCCGACACCAGCACCCATCGAAGCCTAAAGAAACAGGCGAGCAACAAGGGCCCTGTCTAGAAGCTGAAGTAGAAGCGACAGCCGAGGGTCACGAAGGTGTCATCGCTCTTGGCGGCGTCGAAGATCTGTAGGTTCGTGCTGAAATCGAACCAGCGGGCGAGGGCAATCTTGTAGAAAACCTCGCCGCCCCACTCCTTGAAATCCCCACCCTGGGTGCTGCGGCTCTGAAAAGCGCCCGCGCCGAAGCGATCCCCCTGGCGACCGAAGGGCGCGCGATTGTAGAAGCCAAACGAGACTGTGCTGTAGAGTGGGCTGGTCAAAGTCTGAAATTCGGTGTCGTCGTAGCGAAGGAACGCGCCCCAGTTCTCTCCCAGGTCCTGATCGAAGCTCAGAACCACACCGCTTGTTGCCGAGTTTTTCCCCTGTGAATCGACGAAGACAGCATTGATGCGATAGATCCCCTGCCCGAGATGCGGCACTTCGAGGTCGAGGGTGAGGTTCAAGAATGAGTAGTACTTCGACTCGACCAGATCCGGTGGAAAGGGGTGCTCGGACTCATCGGGCGTGAGTTCGTTAAGACTCGCCCCGAGGCTCAACCAGGGCAAAACCTTGACCTTGATGAGCCCTCCGGCCGAAGAGCCGATCCGGTCCTTGGCGCCGATGGTCGCCATGGGGAGCGCCATGAAGTTGACGCGGTCGTCGATGGCGAAGCGATTGATCGCAAACACAAGGGGCGGTTCGATGATGCCTCCCATAATGAGTAGGCGATCGTCGAAGAACTCATGCTGATAGTACGCCTGGCGCAAAAAGTGAACCGGATTGCTGTCGTTGATGGGCGTAATGTTGCCGTTGAGTTCCCCGAAATTGGTGGTCGTGAGCCCGCCAATCTGGTGGAGATACATATAAAAGACCACCGCCTTGCCTTTTCCCAAATCCTCATCGACCTTCCGGAAATCGAAATCCACGATGCCGATGAGGTCCAACTGCCCGGTGGAGTTGTAATCCGCCTCCTTGTAGGGATTCTCCGGGCGACCCTGGGTCATGATCGAGTAGTTGACCATCCAGGTCAGCCCAGTCTTTTCATGAACCTGCTCCTTGAAATCGAAGTAAGGCGAGATCGGCGTTTTCGAAAACACAGGAGAATCTGTCGTCCAGTTCTCGGCGGCTTCGGATCCGACCCTTTCGGCATTGGCCTGGGGGATCAGGAAAGCCCCTGGGAGCAGGACAGCCAGGATAAGACACACGCGAATAGCAGGACTCAGTGGCCCCATCGCCTTCGTTCCGCTGAGGCTCGGCGAGCATACCATTCGACGCTGACTCCAACCCTGCCAAGTTCTAGTGGCACGACCCAACATTAGATTCGACGGCCTGATCCGCCGATCGGGGATATCAAGAAGAGCCTGGGTCCGGGCCCGACCCTTAAATATCCCTCCGGGCCAGAGGGCGTATCGCAAAGCCTACCTATCCATCTTTCGGCCCGAGCCTTAGCGCGCTCAGTCCCTTCCGTCATCCACGGTAAGCGGGCTCAGGTAGTCCGGCTCGACGATACCCTTCTTGCGCAACCCTATTCCCACCATGCATTCGCGTATCAGGCGGTTCGCATTGTGAACAGTGGTGTAGCCAGGGTCTCGTTCAGGAGCCAATTCCAGAATATCAATGCCAATAACGTTTCGCTCTGCGCACAAGCGTCGGAGCAATCTGAAGGCTTGTCGGTTCGTGATTCCGCGCGGTTCGGGGGTGCCCGTTCCAGGCATGTAAGCGGGGTCCATCACATCAATGTCGAACGAAATATATATGTTCTCCGGTCCATCATTGGCCTCTTGCAACACGTCCTTCACCACGGCTTCCCAGCCGCGCCGGTCGACTTCTGCCATGGTGTGATAGCGAAACTGGTTTTTTCGCATCCACTCGAAGGAGTCACCACTCGGATAGTATCCCCGCAACCCGATTTGAATGAAGTTCTTGCCAGGCACATGACCTTCATCGATCAGGCGCTTGACCCAGGTCCCGTGGCTGGCGAGGTGGCCAAAGAACTGAGTGGCATCATAGTGGGCATCAAAATGAATCACGCCGACATTGCCTTTGCCATAGATATCAGCAGCAGCTGCAATGGTCGGATAGGAGATAGAATGATCGCCGCCGATAACAAAGGGGATCACGTGCTCGCCGCGAGAGTTTTTCACCGCCATGGCCTCGCGGACGATCTCGCGAATAGGCTCCATACTCCGTTCCGCACTCAAGTGGTTATTGGGCGCGTCTCCATAATCCACCGCAATGATATCCTTTAGCGGGTTGATCATCGTTTCCATGTGGGGCATGGACATACTGCCCCAGCTGACATACTCCGATGGGCTGTGGCGTATCGCATTGGGACCGCGATTGGCACCACGGGACCCCGAGCCCATATCGACGTAGGCGCCGATAAAAGCCACATCCACATCGCCGGCCTTCAGGTCGGCTGGGGTCAGGGCCACGGGAAGTCGGAAGAAGGTGGGGATACCGTTAAATCCGTATCCACCCGGGTAACGCTGTACGTTGATCAGGCCAGGTTCGCGCCCGGCTTGAAGATCGGGACGCTTCTGCTTCCAGATATTCAAAGTGGGGTCGGCGACGTCGATTGGAATGGTTTTTTCGATATCGGGGGTGTATTCCTGGCCCGCTTGCGCGGCAGAGGAAATAGCGATTGCGATAGCGATAGCGAAAGATACGAAGGTCTTCATGTTCTAATTATTCTCCTTGTCCTAAGCGCCCCATCAGAATGGGGGACGACACCTCGGGCGGTCTCGATTTTCTCGAGTGCCATGACCCAGCCGTGACGATAATCCATGTCAAGGAGATAGGGCGGGGATAGGACATACAAGCTGCCTTCCAGCACAACGTCCGAGCCTGGGCGTTATGTTAAATCCCTAGGGGAGCCCGTGACGGG
>CAWVXN010000432.1:0-3239 GCA_963933695.1 uncultured Myxococcales bacterium
GGCTCTCTCGGCCGGGGGCTCTTTGAGTTCTACCGCCGCAACGGTTTCGCCTGGATCCCCGACGACGACCAGGACAACTTGATCCCCCACGACCTCACCCACGTGCTGGCGGGGTACGGCACGACCCCCGAAGCCGAAGTGGCGCTCCAGGGTTTCCTGGTGGGCGCCGCCCGGGGCGAGAGCCATTTCTCATCGCTGCTGGCTTCCCTTTTGCTCTTCGAGGTGGGCATGCTGCCCTTCCCCGATATCGAGCCCATCACAGCGGTGCTCGCGCGCCCCAATGCCGCCGAACTCTTCGCCGCGGCCATCGAACGCGGCCTGGAATGCCCCGGCGACATCGCGGGAGACCACCAGGCGATGCTGCCCCGCCCCCTCGCCGAGGTCCGCGCCGAACTCGGCATCCCCGAGCCCGAGGCCGGGCCGCACATGTTCATCCTTTAGCGCCTAGCGAGCTAGGTGCTGCTTGCGCAAGAGCAAGGGCCGTTCGATCCAGCGATACGTCAACTCGCTGACCGCCCACGAGACCGCGAAGGCCAAGGAAACCGCCGGGACCAACACGTTCGCCGGAGTCGTGCCCGGGTGGCTCGGATCGATCCCGAGCAGGCTTGCCACGCCCACGATCACGGGCAGATGCCACAAGTAGAACGAATAGGAAATGATCCCGAGCCTCTCCAGGGGAAAGCTGACCAGGAGCGACCGGGAGCGCAGTGGCAGAACCAAAACACCGAGAATGAAGGCGGCCCAGAGCGCGGACTCGGGAATATGCCAGGGGAGCCATTCGATCTCGGCGCGCCAGGTGCCGATGGTCTCCACCTTCATCAGAAGCAAGCCCATCCCCCCAAGGACCAACAGAACCAGCCCGTCTCCGCCCCCCCTGGCGAGCCACGGCAACTGGGCAAGCGCGCGTCGCCAGGCGGCCCCATGTCGGACATAGAGCCCCGCGGCCAAACCGCCGAGCAAGAAGGACCAGCCGCGACCGAAGAGCGAAACCCGTAGGGCGACCGAAGTGGCGAAGTTCTCCACCCCAAATCCGGTCATGACAAAGATCGAGTACGCCACGGCGTAGAGCACCAAGAGCACGCCCAGTACCTGGGGGCCAAAGCGGCGCGCTCCCAGAAAAGCGCACACAACCAACGCCGCATAGAACTGCACCTCGGTGGCCAGGCTCCACCAGACCGAACTGAAGGGTTCCAACGGAGTGACGAAACCCGAGAAGCTCTGGGCGTACACGAGATACCCGAAACCCTTCGCGAAATCGCCGAGCCCCTCGGCGTTCCAAGCCGTGGCCACCAGGACGGCTCCGAAATAAAGGGGCCAGAGCCGGAGGAACCGACGCGCCAAGAAGCGGCGGGTGGAGATCGGCCTTTTCTCCAGGAAGGGCGGCACGAGCAGAAAGGCGCTCAGAACGAAAAAAAGTGTGACGCCGGTCTGACCACCCACAGCGAAGGAATAGAAAAATCCGGGCGGCCCCTCCTCGGCCCCGGGGCCCACCATGCGGCCGGCAATGTGGCGCGCAAATACAAAGAGCGCGGCGATGGCGCGGACGGATTCGAGTTCAGCCGAATATCCGGCCCGCACTCCGGGCGGCCCCGTTGCTGAACTGAACCCCTCTAAGCGAACCAACGCATTCCCCCCGACGAAAAGCCGATTCTCGCGAACGCCCCGGCCTTGCCCGGCCGGGGAAAAGGACATTGCCGTCCTGGCCGTCCGCCCCCCAGCCTACCACGCAGGCAAAGGGCCCCGGCCCCGAGCGCGCGTAGAGGGCGACACCGGCGCGCCCGGCCCCGTCAAGGGCCGGGGGAGCCCTCGCTCCCCTGGGCATGGATAAAGGCCGCGATCTCCCTTGCAGCCCGGTCGTGCCCTGCCGGCGTCCAGTGCCGATCGAATGCCCAGTGCAGGGGCCCAGCTGAGCCCCCCGCCGCTTGGCGGAACCCGGCGAGCAACCCGCGAAAGGGGATTGCGTTGCGCTCGCAGAGTTCGGCGAGCCGGCGGCCGGGCTCCTCGAGATCCCAGCCGAACCCGCGCATATCCGGGTAGGTCTCGATCATTTTCTCAAGCTCACCGGTTCCGCCGATGGCGTACACCGAGGCCACCGACACCACCCCGTAGTCCGCCCCCAGAGCTTCAGCCCCGGCGCGGGTTTCCTTGAGCAGCACCTCCAGCCGCGCCCAAGCGGCTTCCCGCCCGGCGGCCCACGGCGCTTCGGGGTCCGTGCTGTAGACCAGAAAGGCGATGGGGATGCCCGACGTCTGCTTCTTGCGCGCCGCCACGCTGATCCGCTGGCTGATCAACCGGTTCAGCCGGGAGCCCTCAAAGTAGAAGAAGAGGGCCTCCTCTCGGCTGAACCCATGCGCCACCCGGTGAAACGGGGGCAGCACGTCTCCGGATTCCAGCAGCCGCTTGCGCGCGTGCCCGGGCAGGCTCTGCATCACGTCGTTGCCCGGGTACAGGACCGAGATCACACGGTCCGGGTCGAGCTGAGTTCCGGCCCGGCGCAGTAAACCGAGTTCGTCGCCCGGGCTGGCGCCGGCCTCGGCGAGGGAAACCACATCGAATGAACCCGGGCTCTGCCGGGTGAGGTGGTGGGCCAGCCTGTGCGCCACGGTCTCGTCGATGGAGACAGCCAGCCCCTGGACAAAGGAGTCGCCCAGCAAGAGCACTCGCGATGCGCCCGCGGGCTTTGGCTTCGGCGGGTCATCGTGCGCACCCAACTCGTTGAGCTGCCAGTCAATGTCGAACTCCCGGGGCGGCCCGAAACGTTCGTCCGCATACTCGAAACCCAGTTGGAGCGGCGAGAGCCACCGGACTATCCCCTCGCCGAGACCCAGCGCAAACATCAGCCCAAAGGCAACCAAAGCGGCCCGGGCCCACACGCGCTGGGCGCGCTTCGAAGGCTTCACCCGAACAAACCTTCCGCTGGTGGCGGCATCGGGGGGAGCGAACAGCTGCTCCCTCCTCGCCTCCTTTCCCGAACGCTTCCAGCGCGCACTACTCGATATACCCCATGGCGCGCAGGGCCTCCTCGGTTTCCGGTCGCAGCTCAAGAGGCGCTTGGTCGGGGTAGAGAGGCGTTTTCTCAGCCCGCAGGGCGGCCAGCCGGGCGGCGAGTTCGGCGGCGAGTTCGGGCTTCCGGGTCAGCAGGTTGTCGAGTTCCTGGGGGTCGGCCTCGAGATCAAAGAGTTCGCTTTCACCTCGGGAGGAGTGAATCAGCTTGAGGGGCGGAACCAACAGCGCGATCA
>CAWVXN010000433.1:0-3224 GCA_963933695.1 uncultured Myxococcales bacterium
TGTCGTTCATCATGGCCAGGACCTGGGGAAAGGCCGTGAGAGATTTGACGCTGGGATCCCAGCTCTGCTTCTGCATGGCGCTTTCCAGGGCGTCGCTTTTCATGTCGGGGTTGGCTTTCACCCAGCGTGCGGCCTCGACAATTTCAAGCGGGTAGGTGGACGCCATCAAGATCTGGGCCACCAGCGCATCGGGGTAGAGGGCAATGGGCGCCACCAGGGAGGCGAGTTGGTCCGGAGAAATTGTTTTGGAAGCGGTGCTATCAGAGGCACTTGACGAGGCGCTTGACGAAGCGCTTGCGGACGGAGCGCCCGCAGCCGATCCGGTCGAGCTTCCTGCGCCGGCCCCCGATTGGGCCAGGGCGGGCAGGGCGATCAGAAGGGTCAGCCAGAACGCCGCGAGTCGATAAAGGGCCCGGCGGGAGAGGGGAACTGTGGGGAGGGGAGAATGCATTTCGTGCCTCCGGCAAAGAGTGGGGTAAGCGGTGGAATCGGGACTCTACATGGCTGGAGCGCAGTGACCAAGCAATGGGAGCCGGACTCGGTTCCAAGGGGGGAGTTGAAAGCCCCGAGGTGGTCGAAAAAAGCCCGGCCCATCGCGATTTGGGTTCAGATGCTCTCGCGGACCGGGATGCCACCGCCACTTCGGGCACATTCCACTTCCCGGTCAGGGCTTCGATGCGCTGAGGGGCACGAACCACGTTCTCATGGAGATAACGCTACTCGGGCCGAGTGCGTATTCCACAGGGGTTTGGGGTCATCTCCGGGGAGCTGCGGTGTGCCATACTCGCTCAGCTCCGCAAACAACTCTTGGAGACTGTCACCATGCTGGATTATTTGATCAAGGACGCGCGAATCGTAGATGGAACCGGAGCGCCGGCAGAAAACGGCGATCTCGGCATTCGCGATGGACAAATTGTTGCGCGCGGTCGGATCAGTGAGGACGCCCGGCAGGTGATCCGTGCCGACGGCGCCCTGGCGACGCCCGGATGGATCGATATTCACACCCATTACGACGGCCAGGTGACGTGGGACGATCAGATCGATCCGTCGGCCTCCCACGGCGTGACCACGGTGGTGATGGGCAATTGCGGGGTGGGTTTTGCACCGGTGCCTCCGGGCGGCGAGCGCGAGTTGATCGAGTTGATGGAAGGCGTCGAGGATATTCCCGGGACGGCTCTCTACGAAGGCATGCCCTGGGGCGCTTGGGAAACTTTCCCCGAATATCTCGACTTCCTGGCCAGCCGCGAATACGCGCTGGATGTGGGCGCGCAACTGGCCCACGGTTCCCTGCGCAATTACGTCATGGGTCAGCGGGGACGCGATCAGGAAAAAGCGACATCCGAAGACCTGACCCAAATGGCGGAACTCGTGGAGGAGGCCATGCGGGCGGGGGCCGTGGGGTTTTCTTCGAATCGAACCACGGGCCACCGATCCATCGATGGCAATCCGGTTCCCGGCACCTTCGCCGAGGAAGAGGAACTCGTCGCTCTGGTGCAGGCCATGGATCGCGCGGGTTCCGGTGTCTTTGAATTGATTCCGGCCAGCACGGTGGGCAACCTCGAGGTCCTAGGCGGTGAGCGGTTCTCCCTCAAAGAAGAGTTCGAGTTGATCAAACGCCTGGGCCGGGCGTGCCAACGGCCGGTGACTTTCACCACGGTTCAGGTGCCCGACAATCCGACCGAATGGCAGGATATCCTGGCGGGTTCGGCGGAAGAAAATGCGGCGGGCGGAAATTTGCGGCCCCAGGTGGCCTCAAGGCCCATCGGTTTCGTGACCAGCTTGGACACGTATCACATGTTCCAGCGCCGAGAGACGTACCTCAAAATTGCCGACCTTCCCCTGGCCGAGCGCGTACGCGAGATGCAGAAGCCCGAGGTCAAGGCCGCGATCTTGAAGGACGCCGACGCGCCGGTGAGCGACGTGGGCGCTATGGCCAATATCCACAACCTGATGCGCGAGACGGCAGCGTTTGTGATTCCGGTGGGCGATCCCGTGGACTACGAACCCGAATTGAGCCAGGTCCTGGGCGCCCGAGCGCTGGCCGAGAAACGGGACGTGGCCGATGTCATGTACGACTTCTTGATTTCGGAAGGGGGCTGCGCCTACGCGATCCTGATGGGCGCGAACTACATCTCGGGCAATCACGATGCGATTCACACCATGCTCTCGGATCCCCACACGGTGACGGGGCTGTCCGACGCGGGAGCCCATGTGAACTTGATCTTTGATGCCGTTGCGCCCACCTACCAGTTGATGCACTGGGTCCGCGACCGCACCCGGGGGCCTCGGCTGCCCGTGGAGCACATCGTCCACAAGCAGACGAACAACAACGCCGTTCTCTACGGCATGCACGATCGCGGGAGCCTCGAGTTGGGCAAGCGGGCGGATCTCAACCTGATTGATCTCGACAATCTCAGCCTGGGCGCCCTGGGCGTCCATCGCGATCTACCTGCCGGGGGGAGCCGAATTCTTCAGAGCGCGAGCGGGTATCTGGCCACCTTCGTGAACGGTGTGCGCACTCGGGAGAATGACGCGGACACCGGCGCCCGGCCTGGGCGGCTTGTGCGGACGAATATCGCCTAGGCGGTCGGCCGCCGGGCAGCTGGATTGATTGCCGAGGGGCCGGGGGGACTTTAGGGTTGCCCTGAGTTCAGGACATGGCAGTCTGTCTGCCAATTATTGAGCTCGGCTGTTTTTTTGTTCTCAAGTTCTCAATGAGAAGAATAAAATCAGTCGCCCGGTGAGCATTACTTTCTCTGGAGGGGAACGGGTATGAAACGTTGGTGGGTGGTTTTGGGCTTGCTCGCGCTGAGCGCACTCGTGATTTACGCACTGCGCGGTCCGCTCGCCATGAAGTTGCTGGGGGTGGCGTTGCCGCGGATGATGGCGGCGGATCCCATCGGTGATCTGCCCGATGGTTTGCACCTCACCCTGTGCGGCGCGGGCAGTCCACTGCCGGATCCCAAGCGTTCCGGGCCGTGTGTGGGCATTGTGGCCGGGGGCAAGCTTTTTGTCGTCGATGCGGGCTCGGGGGCGGCGCGCAATCTCAATGCATTCGGGCTTCCCGCCGGGGAGGTGGAGGCGGTGTTCCTGACCCACTTTCACTCCGACCACATCGATGGCCTCGGTGAACTCGCGTTGCAGCGCTGGGCGGGGTCATCGGCTGCAAGCGAACCGCTGCCGCTCTTCGGGCCCGAGGGCGTCCAGAATATCGCCGACGGCTT
>CAWVXN010000434.1:0-3202 GCA_963933695.1 uncultured Myxococcales bacterium
AATTGGGTCGCCGACGCGCCGTCGTTCCCCGATGAGGCCGCCGCCCCACTCCGGCGCTTGGCCTTGTCCACCCGCTTTCGCAGAGCCGCCACTTCTTCTTCGTGCCCGGCCAACTTGCCCGACTGTTTACCCAGTTGGTCCCGGACGGCCTTCAGGTCCCCGGCGAGTTTCTCATTCTCCGCCCAAGCCTTGGAGGCTTCCCCAGCGGACGCACGTGCGCGAAAATTGAAGAAGAGAGCCGCCAGCACACCTAGGCCGGCAAAAATCAAGGCGACAGTTTGAGTCATAACAACCTTCCTTTTAACACACTTGTTCGGCGTCAGGCCTCGACGCGGTAAAAAGCATTGAAGGGATTAGGAACCTCCAGGCGCTCAAATCCCGAGAAACCCGCATCTCGGCAATACTGCTCGGCACGGCGCGGCCCCCAGGCCGCCCCCAATCCGACTCCGCCATGAGCGAGAGATTGGGTCATGCAATGCAGGGTACTCATGGCATAGGTCAGCGCACCCGCTGGGTGCAGATTTTCGGCCAGAGTGTCCCCGGCCACGGGCTCCACCATCAGATAGCAGCCGCCCTCACGCAGAGCGTTCTTGATCTGGCCCAGGACCGCGAGGGGGTCGACCACGTCGTGAATCACATCGAACGTCGTAATCAAATCGAACCCGGGATCCGAGGGAATCGATTGACCATCGACCCTCTCAAACGATGCGTTGCTCGCTCCGGCTTCCTCGGCAGCACGGCGGGCGTGCTCCACCGAGGAAACGTCCACGTCGTAGCCGTGGATCTGGGAGTTCGGATAGGCGCGCGCCATGGTCAGTGCCGCGGCGCCGGCCCCGCAGCCCACATCGGCCACCCGGATTCCCGACTCCAAGCGGCTCACCACATCGGGCATGACGGGAAGCCACTTGCGCGTCAGCAACAGGCGAGTGCCCGGACCGTTGGAACGCGCGATGCCCTGGATCATCTCCTCGCCAAAATCCGAGAAGGGCACGCCCCCGCCCTCGCGGCAGGCCCGGGCCACACCGGGAATCGCCCCATAGAGGGACGGCACCATCTGGCTCCAGCCGCCCAGAAAGTAGGGGCTCGATTCATCCGCCAAGCACGCCGCGTGCTCCTCGGGCAACTCGTAGGTATCGGCTTCCGGGGTGTAGACCACGATGCCCGCAGCGCTGAGCGTCGCCAAGATTTCCTCCAAGTAGCGCCGATCCAAACCGCTTTGTTCGGCGATGGCCTCCAGGCCCAACGGACCCTGGCCCTGGAGTTCCCGAAAAAGACCGGTGCGATCGGCCACGGCCACGACGCCCAGAACCGCGGCGCCGGTGGTCATTTCCATGAAACGCCCCATGAACTCCCGCATGGCTTCCTTGTTCATTGCGTCCTCCTCCTCACCTTCCCCTAAACGTGTCGATTCATTTCAAACTTGAAATTTCGCTAAAGATGGCCATGGTGGCCACGAGTAAAAGCATCGTGCCCCCAGAAATCACCAAGGTGGCGTGCATCCCCAGAACCTCGGCCCCAAAACCCGAGGCCAGCGCTCCCATGGGCGCCCCGCCGGTGAAGCCCAACTGGTAGATCGCCAGCACCCGGCCCCGGCCGCGCTCGGGGGCCGCCTGCTGAAAGAGAGTCCGGCTGCAATTGATGAAGACCGCCCCCCCAAAGCCCCACACCAGGGCGAGCCCCAGCATCGCCGGGAAGGGGACACCGGTGGAAATCACGAGCTGACAGCTCGAGCCCACCAGAAGAGCCAGGAGTGCCCCCCGACCCTTGCGACCCAGGCCCCTCTGGCGCAGAACCAGCGAGCCCAAAATGGTCCCCAATGGAAAGAGCATCAGGACCACCGAAAGCGCCACCACCCCCATGCCGTAGTAGTCGCGAACCAGCAGCGGGAAGATCACCCAATAGGGGCCCACGAAGAGAATCCCCACCGCAACCACCAGGGCGAACGGGCTCCGGAGCGCCGGGGTACGCGCCACCTCGACCAGTCCTCCGCCGATCTCGCGGAGGCGCAACCGGCCACTGATCAGGCTCCCGGGGCGCGCCCGGGGGAGCCTCAGCGCGGCTCCGGATCCGACGAGGAAGACCGCCGCCTGAACGAGCAACATCGTGGGGCTGCCCACAAACCGGGCCAGCCCCGCCGCCAGGGTCCCCACGGCTTGGGCGCCAAATTGAGCCGCCGTCATGGTGGTCACCGCGCGCATTAAGTCGTCGCCGGCGACCCGGGTGAGCAGGGTGTCCCGGGCGGGCAGTGTCAGCGCCCCGATCGTACCGACTGTCAGGCCGAAGCCCACCAGCAAGGGCAGATCGACCCAGCCCCGATGGCTGAGGAACGCCAGCAGCGCCACGGGGATCGCGCCGAGAATGTGCAGAGTGATCAGCAAGCGCCGGGGGTCCCAGCGATCCGCGAGCGCGCCGGCCACCATCCAAAGCACCATGCCGGGCAACAGCGTCGACGTCTGGGCGATCCCGACCCACTCGCCGCTTGCCTGCAATTCCCCGACAACGATCCAACTGAAGAGAACCTGCTGCATCCCCATCCCGCCAAACCAACTCCCCACATTGGTCATGTAGGGGACGAGGGCAGAGGCATCCGGCGGCACGGATCCCTCGTCGGGCGGAGATAAGTGGCCAGAGGTCAAGAGAGAAACTCCAAAGGGCAGGCTGCCGGGCTGCGAGAGTACATGACCCCCGGACTTTGTCCGCCGGGGCTGACGCTGACCTTCCGCCCGCGTACTCTCCCGCCCAGAGCGGATGCCGGCCCCAGCTCTGCTCCTCACCGCCAAAGGAAGCCCACCCTTGCCCACCGCCGAGCGCCTGATCGCAGCGACCCGCCGGCTCCGGCGGGAAGTACAGGGCATGGCATTCGCTGCCCCGGTCAGCCACGTCTACAACCCCCTCGAGTACGCCATGCGCCCGCACCACGCCTACTTGCGCCGCTACGCCACGGGTCCGCGTCGGGTCGTTTTCCTCGGCATGAACCCCGGGCCCTTTGGTATGGCGCAAACCGGAGTGCCCTTTGGCGAGGTGAGCCGGGTGCGGGACTGGCTCGGCATCGACGAACCTGTCGGCCAGCCCCCGCGTCCGAATCCCAAACGCCCAATTCAGGGGTTCGCGTGCACCCGGAGCGAGGTCAGCGGCGCTCGGCTCTGGGGCGCGGTGGCTCAGCATTTCGGAAGCCCGAAGCGTTTTTTCGCCCAACACTTCG
>CAWVXN010000435.1:0-3196 GCA_963933695.1 uncultured Myxococcales bacterium
GGTTTGCCGTAAGGATTTCGGCAGTCGTAAGCGTCCCATGGCCCTGATATGGGCACGAGTCGCTTACACCTTTGAGACCCAATGCTTAGATCATGCTTGGATCACCACTGGGCATAGGTAACTAGGCATAGGTAACTGGGCCATAGGTAACTAGGCCATAGGTAACTGGGCAGAGCAAATGCCGCGTCATGTGAATTGGCATTTGCGAGCCACTTGATGTTTATTGAGCAGTGATGTGCGCCGCCCGAGGTTCCGCGGCGTGCTGATTTGAATTGACTTTCGAGGCTGGTTTTGACCAGTCCGAATGGAGGGTCGGCGGCGCAGCTCAGTGAGCGCCGTATCCGGATTCCGATATGTCCGTGACCGAAGACGGCAACAACAAACAAGAAGGAAGCGCATCGGGGAGTTCCCCGACCAGTGCTTCGGCTTCGCCCGTGTCTCCGAAAACCGCCGCCCGCAAAAAATCTGCGGGTCGGCGATCGGGGTCTCGTCGACGTCGCAGTCGATCCAAGTCAGCCCAGGGTCGGGCTGGAAAAACCGATGGGGCGGGCGCGAGTTCCGGAAGCGACGCCTCGCCTTCATCCGCGTCCTCGCCTTCATCCGCGTCCTCGCCTCAGAAGGGAGCGGCCGAGGGTTCTGCTTCGCGTCGGTCCGGTCGACGGGGCTCTGCGCGCGGGAAATCCGGGCGTTCCCGACGGGGGGGAAACTCAGCTCCCGCACGTGCTCCCAGGCCGCCGATCCAGCCGCCTACGGCGGAAGAGGTGGTGATTCAGGAGCCCGAATTCGTTTCGGTGAGCGATGTGGCGATGGAGATGGACGCCGCAACTCAGGAACAATTCGTTCGAGCAGCCGAGAGGCTTGGAATCGAACGCCTGTATCCCGAGCAGGAGCGCGCGATTCTTCACAGCCTGCAGGGTCGAGATGCCCTAGTCGTTTTGCCCACGGGCTATGGCAAGTCGGCTTGTTACCAGATCCCCTCGATGATCATGCCCAAGCCTGTCGTGGTGGTTTCTCCGTTGTTGGCCCTGCTTGAGGACCAGACTCGCAGCCTCGAAAAACGCGGGGTTCCCGTGGTGCGTGTCGACGGTACAGTGCGTGGCAAGGCTCGGCGTGAAGCGATGGCGCGGATCGCCGAAGGTGGACCACTCCTGGTGATGACTACCCCGGAGACGCTTGGCGGCGAGGAGCTCCGGCTGGCACTCATGGAGACCGGCATTTCGCTCTTTGCCGTGGACGAAGCGCACTGCGCCTCGGAGTGGGGACACGATTTTCGCCCGGCGTATTTGCGGCTTCACGAGATGATCGGCCGCTATGGCCGCCCCCCAGTCCTGGCCCTGACGGCGACGGCGACCGCTTCTGTTCGCGACGACCTGATTCGAATTCTGGCCCTCCAGGATCCTCTGATCATCGCCGCTTCTCCCCATCGCTCGAACCTCTGCTTTGAGGTCATCGAATGCGGGAGCACCGCTCGGTTGCGTGCGCTGACTCGGTTGATTCTTCGATTGCGTCGCCCGGGCATCATCTACTGCTCGACGACCAAGGAAGTCGACGCAGTGCACGGTGCGCTTCGTGCGATGGGCATTCCGGCGCACCGCTACCACGGGGGCATGAAGGGGAGCGACCGCAAGGCCGAACAGGAACTCTTCATGAAGCGCGGTCGTCGGCTGGTGATGGTGGCGACGAGCGCATTCGGCCTGGGGATCGACAAGCCCGACATTCGCTACGTGGTTCATTTCCAGACGCCTTCGTCCCTGGAGCAATACGTCCAGGAGGCGGGTCGCGCGGGGCGCGATGGAAGGCAATCCCACTGTATCCTCCTCCATCACTTCGATGACCGGGATATCCACGAATTCCTGCAGAGTCAGAGCCGGATTCGTCCGCAGCAACTCTTCCAACTCGTCAAGGCACTCGTGGCCTACGTGGAGGAGGGCCGTTTTCCCGACATCATGGATCTGGCGGCTTCGGCGCAACTGGCCCAGCGCGTGACTTCGGCGGTGTTGGCGGTTCTCGAGTCCGCGAGCCTGGTGGAAATCACCACCGAGAAGTATGTGCGTCCGGTGATTCCTCCGGAAGAACTGCTCGACCGCGCCCGGCGTTTGACCGAGCAGTTTCAGCGCTTGCGTAAATTGGATACGGAACGCTTGGACGCCATGGAAGCCTATGCGAGCAAGGAGGTCTGTCGGGCGCAGATGTTGCGGGAGTATTTCGGTGTTGAAGCCGGAAGTGAATGCGGAGCCTGTGACATGTGTAGGCAGGCAGGCGAGCGGCCGGGGAGCTTCTTTGAGCCCCTGCGCAAGAAAAAGGCCCGCAAGAAGGCCGTGAAAAAATCGCGCAAGAAGGCCGGTAAGAAAGCGCGCGCCAAAAAGAGCTCGGCTCGGGGTGGACGACGACGCGGGGCTCGGGGGCGAGGCAAGCCCGCGGCTGCCGGCACCACCGCTAAGCCCGCGACTGCCGGCACCACCGCTAAGCCCGAATCCCCGACCCCTTCCTGATGGAATGACTCGGCAGGCGCTTGCGCGCGCCTGGCCACATTCTCTCGGCCATGATTCTTTCGGGCATCAATGACCGACTGCTTCCGCTGGCACAGGCAAGAGATTTATTATCGTCCGACGCTTGGGGACAGCGCTGCTAGAGTCGATGCGTATCCCAAATCCCATATCGCGTCTAGCTAAGAAGTGAGGTCAATGATCCCCGTGAATCCAGAGTTTGTGCTCTCCCTCGGCATTGCGGTCTTTCTCGCCATCGTTTTTCTGCAGTCGGGACTCGACAAGATTTTTGATTTTCCGGGCAACGTTGCGTATATCACCGAACTGTTCGCCAGCGCGCCGGTGCCCGTACCCGTTGCTCCACTGTTGGCGTGCCTTGCCCTCTTCGAGACCGCGGCGGGTGTTCTCTCGGCTTCCGGTGCCCTGGCGATCGCCTTCACTGGGAGCACGACCCTGGCCTACTGGGGGGCGATCCTCTCGGGAATTTCCCTGCTCATGGTGCTCTTCGGTCAGCGTCTGGCAAAAGCGTATGCCGACGCAGCCGTGATCGGGCCCTATTTTCTGGTCGCCTGCCTGGGGATTCATATCCTGGCAAGCTGAACCCCCTAGGCCGTCCGCCGGCGAGGAGATCCAGTGGCCCAACAGATCCAGGTCCAGATCCATGCCCCGAATGAACTTCGCCTGGACCGGGTGCCCGCGCCCGTGCCGGG
>CAWVXN010000436.1:0-3192 GCA_963933695.1 uncultured Myxococcales bacterium
GAACTCAACGTCGAAGCCAGCCGGCTCGCGCGTCGGGCCGCCGACGCCTGGACGGCGCGCACCCCCGACCGACCGCGCTTCGTGGCCGGAGCCATTGGCCCCACCCCCCGAACCCTCTCGATCTCTCCGGACGTGGCCGATCCGGCGGCGCGCAACATCACCTTCGACGCGCTTCTCGCCGTCTACCGGGAAGCGGCCTTGGGGCTGATCGAAGGCGGTGCCGATCTGCTGCTCGTGGAAACCATCTTCGACACCCTCAACGCTAAGGCTGCGCTAGTGGCCATCGATGAAGTTTTCGAGGAGCGGGGCCAGCGCCTGCCCCTGATGATCTCCGTCGCCATCACCGACGCCAGCGGGCGGGTGCTCTCGGGCCAGACCGTGGATGCTTTCTGGCATTCTGTCGCCCACGCCAACCCCCTCTCGGTGGGCATCAACTGTTCCCTGGGCGCCACCGAAATGCGGCAATACGTCGCAGAGTTGGCCCGCATCGTGCCCTGCCGGGTATCCGCCTATCCCAACGCCGGACTACCCAATCCCTTTGGCGAATACGACGAGACTCCGGAAACCACCGGCGAACTCGTGGCCGAATTCGCGACCAGCGGCTTGGTGAACATCGTGGGCGGGTGCTGTGGAACAACCCCCGAGCATATCCGCTCAATCGCCGAAGGCGTCGCTGGAGTCCAGGGCCGAGCAAAGCCCGACAATATCGAGCGCCTCACCCATTTCAGCGGACTCGAGACCGTCACCATCAGACCCGACTCGAATTTTCAGCTGATTGGCGAGCGAACCAACGTGAGCGGCTCAGCGCTTTTTCGCCGGCTCATCAAGGCCGACGATTACGAAGCCGCACTCTCAGTGGCCCTGGATCAGGTTCGCTCGGGGGCGAACCTGCTGGACGTGAATATGGATGAGGGGTTGCTCGAGTCCGAAGCGTGCATGACGCATTTCCTGCAACTGATTGCGTCGGAGCCCGAAATCACCCGCATCCCCATCATGATCGACAGCTCGAATTGGAAAGTCATCGAGGCCGGCCTGAAATGTGTCCAGGGCAAGGGCGTCGTGAATTCAATTTCCCTCAAGGAAGGCGAAGCGGACTTCATCGAGAAGGCCCAACTGATCCGTCGCTACGGAGCCGGCGTCGTCGTCATGGCCTTTGATGAAGAGGGCCAAGCCGACAACGTCCAACGCAAGGTCGAAATTTGTAGTCGGGCCTACCAACTGCTCGTCGAAAAGGTTGGCTTTCCTCCCGAGGACATCATCTTCGACCCGAACATTCTCGCCATCGCAACCGGGATGGAGGAACACAACAACTACGCGAACGACTTCATCGAAGCGACCACGATCATTCGGGAGAAATGCCCCGGCTCCCATATCTCGGGCGGGGTCTCGAATATTTCCTTCGCGTTCCGCGGAAACGACCGGGTCCGGGAGGCCATCCACTCGTCCTTCCTCTATCACGCCATCAAGGCCGGAATGACCATGGGGATCGTGAATGCCGGGCAGTTGGAGGTCTACGAGGACATCCCGGCCGAACTCCTCGGACACGTCGAGGACATTCTCTTCAATCGTCGCTCAGACGCCACCGAACGCATGATTGAATATGCCGCCGGTGTCACAGGAGGCGGCAAGAAGAAGGTTGAGGACCTCTCCTGGCGAGAGGGCTCCGTAGAGAAACGCCTTTCCCACTCGCTGGTCCAGGGCATCACGGACTTCATCGTGGACGACACCGAAGAAGCAAGACTCAAGCTCGGTCGTCCCATTGACGTGATCGAAGGTCCGCTAATGGATGGCATGAGCATCGTGGGTGATCTTTTTGGCGCGGGCAAAATGTTCCTGCCCCAGGTGGTCAAGAGCGCACGGGTTATGAAGCAAGCAGTGGCACACCTCGAGCCCTTCCTCGAAGCGGAGCAGGAGGAAGGCTCGACCCAGGGCAAACTCGTCTTCGCCACGGTCAAAGGCGACGTTCACGATATCGGGAAGAACATTGTGGGCGTAGTTCTCGGCTGCAATAACTATGAAATCGTAGACCTTGGCGTGATGGTGCCCGCCGGGAAGATCCTTGATGCCGCCATCGAGGTAGGCGCCCGGGCAGTCGGGCTATCCGGACTGATCACACCCTCCCTGGAAGAAATGGCTTCGGTTGCCGCAGAAATGGAGCGAAGGGGAATGACCCTTCCCCTTCTGATTGGCGGGGCAACAACCAGCCGTCAACACACTGCGGTCAAGATCGCTCCGGCCTATAGCCACAGCGTCGTTCACGTCCAGGATGCCTCTCGGGCGGTGAAGGTCGTATCGGATCTCTTCGACGAGACGCGAAAAATCGAACTCGACTCGAAAAATCGAATCGAACAGGAAAAGCTTCGAGCCCTTCACAGCCGCAAGTTGAAGAAGCCCCTGCTCCGACATGACGAGGCCAAAGCCAATGCAACTTCCATCGAGTGGCGAGCCGAGGACATCCCCCAGCCCGAATTCATTGGACGAAAAGTTTTGGATGCCATCGATCTCAAGGAATTGGCCCGCTACATCGACTGGACCTTCTTCTTCTCGGCATGGGAACTGAAAGGGCGGTTTCCCGGGATCCTCGACGACCCCATCGTGGGAAGCCAGGCACGCTCCCTCTACGAAGACGCGCAAAACCTTCTAAAAGAAATCATCGATGGTGAGAAGCTCACCGCCCAGGCAGTCTACGGTTTTTGGCCGGCCCACTCCGACGGGGAAGACATCGTTCTCTATGAGGACGAAACACGAACCAGCGAAGCCGCGCGCTTTCCCATGCTTCGCCAGCAGGCGCCATCCAAGTCCGGGACGCCCAACCGATCCCTGGCGGATTTCATCGCGCCGGTGGGGAGCGGCCTCAAGGATCATCTCGGCGCGTTTGCCATCACGGCGGGCATCGGGGCCCAGAGCTTGGCCGCGCACTACGAAGCCCAAAACGACGACTACACGTCCATCCTCGTCAAGGCACTGGCCGACCGACTGGCCGAGGCCGGCGCGGAATGGCTACATCACCGCGCCCGCACCCAGTGGGGCTACGAGGCCGGCGACGCCTTCTCCAACGACCAACTCATCGCCGAGGCGTACCGCGGCATCCGCCCCGCTTTCGGCTACCCGGCGTGCCCGGACCACACCCCCAAGAACACGCTCTTCCGCCTGTTGGAAGCCGAAGCCGCCGGCATCTCCCTGACGGAAAGC
>CAWVXN010000437.1:0-3180 GCA_963933695.1 uncultured Myxococcales bacterium
AGGCCTGGGCACCGGCGTACTGGTCGCGCCCTATCGGCGTCCTCTCCCCACCGCAAAGAGCGTCGCCACGATCCAGGAGCTCTCCGGGGGCCGAGTGCTTCTCGGTGTGGGCGTGGGCTGGATGGACGCGGAGTTTCGTGCCCTCGGCGTGGATCGAGGCCAACGCGGAGCCGAGACCGACCGGCTTCTCGACCTTCTCCGGCGCTGCTTTCACGGCGAAGGGGACGTGGTGGAGGAAAACGATCAGCCCTTCCTTTTCCGCCCAAACCCGCCAGCCCCACCGATCTTTATCGGCGGCGCCGGTCCTCACGCCCTCGAGCGCGCCGCCCGCTACGGCGAGGGCTGGATGCCCATGGGGTCGGACCCCGCCCGACTCGGACCCGATATCGCGAAGCTCCGAGACCTGAGCGATGCCCTTGGCCGGCCCCGGCCCCAGGTCGCCGCTCTGGGCGGGTTGCCCTCGGGCGACCCCGGCCGGGCGGCGGAAACCCTTCACGCGCTGGCCCAGGTCGGAGTGACCCGATTCATCGCCGGGGGGCGCTACGCCAACGCATCCGAGTTTCGCCTCTTCCTCGACGACCTGGTCGCGGCTCGAGATCAACTCGACTAGCCCGCAACCCCGGCGCAAAGGGCCGGCTAGAGGGCTTTCTCCATGAGCAGCGAGAGCTTCCGAGTGAAGGCCCCGGGGTCCTCGAGCTGGCCACCCTCGGCCAGCACCGCCTGCCCGAAGAGCAACTCGGCATATTCGGACAGGCGCGGGTCCGTCCCATCCTTTTCGAAAATCTCCTGCAGGCGCTTGAGAATCGCATGTTCTGGATTGAGTTCGAGAATCGGCTTGCGATCGGGCACGGCCTGGCCGGCCTGGCGCAACATCGCCTCGAGTTGGGGCGAGAGATCGCCCTCGTCCACCACCAGACACGAAGGGGACTGTTTGAGCCGGTGGGAGAGCCGGACCTCCTTCACATCTTTCTGCACCGCGTTTCCCATGCACTGGATCAGGTCCTTGTAGGCCTCGGCTTCTTGATTGCGATCACTCTCCTGCTCTTCCTTTTCCTCCTTGGAAGTCAGGTCGATCTCGCCCCTTCCCACGGACTGAAATTTCTTGCCCTCGAATTCCGGAGGCATTTGCTCCAGCCAGACTTCATCGACGGGATCGCTGAAAAGCAGGACCTCGAGTCCCTTGTCGACAAAGGCCTCAAGATGAGGTGAGCCCACCAGAACCTCCCGGGATGGGCCGGTCATGTAGTAAATCGCTTCCTGATCTTCGCCCATTCGCTCGACGTATCCCGAGAGCGAGGTCAGTGGGTGCCCATCGTGGGTGGTAGCGGCATAAAGCAGCTCGAGAATCCGTTCCTTCTTTTCGTCGAAGGGAAGCAATCCCTCCTTCAGGACCGGACCGAACTGCGCCCAGAAGCCCAAGTACTTTTCCTCGTCCTCTTGCTTCAGGGCTTTGAGGGACTCCAACACCTTCTTTACGAGGTGTTTCCGAATCGCCAGAATCTGGCGGTCCTGCTGGAGCATTTCCCGGGACACATTCAGGGAAAGGTCTTCGGCATCCACCACTCCCTTGACGAAGCGCAGGTACTCGGGCATCAGGTCGCGACACTCGTCCATGATGAAGACCCGCCGCACGTAGAGCTGTATGCCGCGATGGGCCATTTCCCGGTGATAGAGATCCATGGGCGCACGCGAGGGCAGGTACAGCAGCGCACGGGCTTCAAAATTGCCCTCCATGGCCGTGGCCAGGTGCAGCAGTGGATCCTCGTGATCGTGGGTGATGTGGCTGTAGAACTCTTTGTATTCCTCGTCGCTGACGTCCGAAGCCGGGCGGGTCCAGATCGCCTTCATGGAATTCAGCGGCTCTTCAGTTTCCACCGCCTTGGCGAGGTCGTCGCCCTCTTCCTTCTTCATCACCGTCAGCCGAACCGGGTACGAAACGAAATCCGAGAAGCGGGTCACGATCTGCCGCAGGATCCATTCGTCGGCGTAATCCGAAATGCCGTCGTCGGCATCGACGGCCTTGAGGTGCATGGTGATGGTGGTGCCGGCGGTCTCGCGCTTGCCCGTCTCCAGGGTGTATTCGCCACTGCCATCGGTTTTCCAGAGCGTGGCGTCGTCTTCACCCGCCCTTCGGCTGAGAACCGAGACCTCGTCCGCGACCATGAAGCTCGAGTAGAAGCCCACCCCGAACTGTCCGATCAGATCGGGCGAGGCGTCGTTCGTTTTTTCGACATTTCGAAGAAATTCCAAAGTGCCCGAGCGCGCGATGGTGCCCAGGTTTTCCACCAGTTCGTCCCGGGTCATCCCGATCCCATTGTCATCGAGAACCAGGGTGCGTGCCTCGGGATCCGCCGCGATGCGGATTCGCAATTCCTCGTCGGGCAACAGCTCGGCCTGGGTCAGTCCCTCAAAGCGCAAGCGGTCCAGAGCATCCGAGGAATTGGAAATCAGCTCCCGGAGGAAAACATCTTTGTTGGAGTAGAGCGAGTGGATCATCAGGTCGAGTAGCTTCTTGACCTCAGCTTGGAACTCGTGGGTTTCGGTCGTCATGCGGGTTGCTCCTGGGTGGGACGCCCGGGGGGCGCGGGGAAGCGCAATGTATGAGCACCGAGGACGAAAACGCAACCGCACCGGCACGATCTCCAACAAGAAATCCCCGAGGGACAACCTCTTGCCTCTCCGACCCAAGGCTTCGGATATTAAACCTTTACATTGAGATAAGCTGATCAATATCATACACTCGCCCGACTTTACCGACCGGGCCGTCCGCCCAGCGCTTCGAGCCGCCCCACACAAGGAGCCCCATGCCGCCCGAGAATATCGAAGCCCTCCTCGACGAACGTATTCTGGTGCTCGATGGCGCCATGGGGACGATGATCCAGACCAGGGGACTGGAGGAGGCCGACTACCGAGGCGAGCGTTTCGCCGGGCACCCGGACGATCTCAAGGGCAACAACGAGCTGCTCACCCTCTCGCGTCCGGACGTGATCGAGTCGATCCACCACGCCTTCCTCGAGGCGGGCGCCGATATCATCGAGACCAATACCTTCGGGGCCAACGCCGTGGCCCAGTCCGATTATGGGCTGGAATCCATCTGCCGAGAACTCAACGTCGAAGCCGCGCAGTTCGCGCGTCGGGCCGCCGACGCCTGGACGGCGCGCACCCCCGACCGACCGCGCT
>CAWVXN010000438.1:0-3168 GCA_963933695.1 uncultured Myxococcales bacterium
CATAAAGGCGAACCCCCTTGAGTCCCCTCTGTTCCCTGCCAGCACTGCGTCCCAGCGGAAGCCATAGCCGCGTCGTGTCCCGTCATTCACAGTACACGAGCCGCCGCAATCCTTGTCGTCGCCGCAAATCCTGCCGGATCGGTTGGCCTTCTGCCTTGGCGATGGTTGCGGGTTGCTGTCGCAGACCCCTGCGCCGACGATGACCGAATGGCCAGCATAGGTGGGGCTGTCCTTGGCGCCAGTCTCCATAAAGGTCCGAGTCACATCGCCCCCGAATCCACCGAACATGACGAAGTTCCCGCAGCGGTTGCCTTCAACGACCCCGCCGTGAAGGTTCATGCCCGTCCATTCGTAACTCTCCGGGTCGCAATTCCCCGTAAAACATGACTTCCAACGCGGCCAACCTGTACCCCATTCCTCGTTGGAACCAACAACAACGCCGAATTCATTGTTGAAAAAGTAAGAATCGAACAATGTATTCGTGAGGCTACCGGCGATCCAAAGCGCAGTTCCGATTCCATTGATTCGCCAACGCCGGAAGTCCTTGGCCCAAGTTTGGAAAAGCAGAACACCAATGTTGTCGAGGTCGCCGTCTCCGGAAATAAGGAGTTCAGTGTCGTCCGTACCCCGGAGAACCCCGGGGCCGAAAGCTTGCCAGACGATCGAGTAGTCGCGATTCAGTAGTCGGGCCTGGCTGGGCCATGTGGGGCGGCACTCAAGGCCATCATCACGCCGTCCAATTTCGCGAATTCGTATTCTGCCGCTGCGATGGATGCCGTCTTTCAGTTCCGTCAGGCAGCCCCGGTGGAGTTTCCCCGGCCTTGCAGCGCCCATGAAATAACAATGCAATCCTACGTCTGCAAAGACTCCGTACTCCCCGGCCCCCTGGGCATTTGAGTTCTCATAGAAGACCTCGAGGTCGTAATGAACGAGCAGGTTCACTTCATGGAGTCGCGGATTTCGCCAGTCGATAAATCGAACTTGCGAAGTTGAATCGGGCGGGGTCTCCCATTCCCCTTCGACCGTCGCAAGCTTTTCTGAATTGCATTCGACGATACGCCGCATCTGACCCTGGCCCGTTCCAGCCACGATCTTGGCCCGAATGCGGTTAAAAACGAAATTTTCGCAGATCGGATCTTCAAGCCCGAGTTGATCGCGACGATTTACGGTGATCGCTTGGCTGGTTCTCAGGACGCCTGGGAAAAATGGATCGGGATAGCCGTTGACAACCCCCTCGCCATCTCGAGTGTTTACGATGGGCCAAAAGGCGTGGCATACCGAATAAGGCCAGGCTCTGCCGCTGGCTCCTTCTGCCCCAGGGTTATGGAACATGCTGAAATCTGCTGGCGCCTTGGCCGAGCCGAGTTGTCCACGGATGAGCACTTTCCTTTGGGCGCTCTCATACCCGGTCAGGCCATCGTTGATGGCCGCCTGCATCGCCTTACAGGCATTCGGGCCCTTCATTCCGGTGACATCGACAATGGTGTCGTACTGATCGTCCGCTTGGGAAAGGGTTGGTACGAAGGCTGGGGCTGCCAAAATGGTCAGGCAGGCGAAGAGCAATGCTTGGCTTGTTGATAGGCTCATCGGAAAATCCTAGCAAACGCGTCCTCGGCCCCCATTTCCCTGGTGGCCGGAAGTTGAATCGATTGAGCTTCATGGCCAAGCTAGTCGTCGCTGTCATCAGTTGGCCCAACTTTGGTGGCGGCCTGTCTTGACCAGAGAATCGATGCCCCTCAGTCTCGCTTGTCGTTCGTTTTCGATCGGCTTTCGGTGGTCACCGTTTACCTTTTTGGCTCCGCCTAATTCGAGGGCACCGACGAGATAAATATTTCCGTCGCGGCGGGTCTCGCCTTCCGGGCCGGTGCCTGGAGAGGGGGATGGGGGGAATATGTTCCCTTGACGGACGGCGGGCGGCGGAGGGCGGTGACTTCGGTGAGTCCGGTTGTTTCGGGAACCTTCCCACCCCCTCGCCCCGCGGGGGGCCGAAGAGGGGCGTGGGGTCAGAGGAGGGCGACGCGGTCAAGGGAACGACTGAAACCGGGCCTTCGGCTACGGCGGCGCACCGGGCTCGGTTCCTCGACCGCTCTCGGCTCTGGGACAACCGTACCCTCCACGTGGCACGCAGTTGGCTTGGGGCAAGCAAAATATAAGGATAAGGAAAAATTGACCGATCTAAGTAAGATAGGGCGATTGGCAGCGATGGACTTGCGCGCCTAGCGATCAGCCCCGAATCACGTTTAGGGCGGCCCCCTCTAGACCTACAGCTGGGAGAAACCGATTTGGGCTTTGAGACGATTGAGGCATTGGCTCGCTCCCTCGGGCAGGAGGCCGTCACCGAGAACCGCTCGGTCGTGTGTGTGCAAGGACTGGGGTTTGTCGGGTCGGCCATGGCGGTTGCTCTGGCCGACGCGAGAGATGCTCAAGGAAACCCTTACTTCAACGTGGTGGGCGTCGAACTCCCGACGGCTGAGGGGCTTGCAAAGGTTGAGGCCATCAACGCTGGGCGATTGCCGATTGCCAATGCTGATGTTCGGCTGCAGGCGGCGATAGCCCGCGCATCGGCTGTGGGCAACCTGTTTGCGACTACAGATTCCTCGGTCTACGCCTTCGCATCGGTGACCACAGTGGATATTCATCTCGACGTTTCGAGAAAAGATGAACGGCCCTCTGTTGACTTTACGGGATTCAGAGCCGCCATTCGTACCCTCGGCTCGTCTATGCGGCCTGGTTCTCTAATCGTTGTTGAAACCACAACACCTCCGGGAACTTGCGAGCATGTTGTCGTCCCGGAGGTCGAGCAGGCTCTAGGGGAGAGAGGGCTCCCTCTTGACTCAATCCTTGTGGCGCATGCGTACGAACGAGTGATGCCTGGCACCGAATATCTGGACTCCATCATCAACTTCTGGCGCGTCTACTCCGGACACACACCAGAGGCTGCCGACGCGTGTGATCGATTTTTGTCCAAGGTGATCAATGTCAAAGACTTTCCGTTGACTCGGCTGATGTCCACAACAGCTTCGGAGACTGCGAAAGTCCTTGAGAACAGTTTTCGGGCCACGACCATTGCGTTTATGGAAGAGTGGGGTCGATTTGCAGAGGCGGTTGGAATCGACATCTTTGAAATCGTCGATGCGATTCGAGTTCGGCCGACCCATAAGAATATTC
>CAWVXN010000439.1:0-3165 GCA_963933695.1 uncultured Myxococcales bacterium
GCCTCCGTCGTTGAGCAGCATCTCGACCTCGCCGGCCTTGACCCGGGCCATGCAAGCCCCGCAATAGCCCTCGGTGCAAGCGCACGGGGCGTCGATCCCCGCGCGATGGCAAGCCGCCAGGATCGTCTCCTCGGGCTCCACCGCGACGGTGTGTACGCTGCCATCGAGATAGACCTGCGCCGAGTCCGCTGCGCCGCTCGAAGCGGCGGCGGCACCCGGGGCCGGCGCCTCGAGTTCCGGCAAAACAAAACGCTCGATGAAAATTCGCTCATCGGGCACCGATTCCGCGGCCAGCGCCTGCTCCACCACGTCCATAAACGGACCGGGGCCACAGACGTAAAAATCCGCGCCCGGGGCCGAGGCCACAACGGACCGGGCCGAGGCAAGATCGAGAAAGCCATCGGTGTCGTCCAGGCGATGCACCAGCTTGAGGCGACCGGGGTGCTCCGCCTCAAGCGCTCTCAACTCGGCTCCAAAAATAATCGAATCCTGATCGCGATTCGCATAGAGCAAGTGCATGGGACGCTGGGTCGTGGCCAGTGCACTCTTTAGAATCGAGATCACCGGAGTAATGCCGCTGCCTCCGCTGAAAAAAACCAGCGGGGTCTCCCGCGCCTGAAGACAGAAATGGCCCGCGGGTTTCATCACATGCAAGGTCTGTCCCGGCGTCACGGATTCGTTGAACCAGTTGGAGATTCGCCCGTCTTCCACCCTCTTGACGGTGACCTTGTGCTCGCTCTCGGTGTCGGGACAGCTTGCCAGGGAATAGCAGCGAACCCATTGGTGCCCCTCCAAGGGCACGCCAAAAGTCAGGAACTGCCCGGCCGTATAGCTAAACGTCGCCTTCAACTCCTCGGGCACTCGCAGAATGATGGAGCGCGCGTCGTGGGTTTCCTCGACGATGCGGGCCACCGGGAGGTCGTAATAGGGACCGCTCTTGCTGCTCATTTTTTACCCCCTTCTTCCACTTGGAGCGACTGCAATTGGACGTCGATTTTTCGGCCACGCACCTCCACTGGGCGAAGGCGTACTGAGATTTCCCCGGGTTGGAGCTCGGGACCGGCGGAGCTCGCGAGACTCTCGACGATCACCTGCTCGGCGCGATAGCCCTCTCGCTCGAAATGCAGAACGTGGCTTCGATCGGCACGCAACCGGAGACCGGCCGCCGGGATCTCGGCCACCGACTCCCCGTCGACGAACACCCGAACCGGTTCCGGCTGGGCATCGATTCTCACCACCTGCCACGGCGCACAGCCCGCGAGTCCCCAGCCCACCATGAGGCAAAAGCCGAGCCTCCCCCAGCGAAAGAGCGAGCGGCCCCCCCTTTGGGATTGCGTCTGCCCGCCGGCGCGCCCTGCTCTGCTCAGTGCCAAAACCATGTCCTCTCTCCAATTTAACGACCCCGGATGCCGGCCCCACACGGTCTTCGACCTGGGATTTCGGCGGCACCCACCCGGGCGACGGCGGAATTTACCGCGGCTGGCCCGCGCCCGCCCGCTTGATAGACTCCGCGCCCTGCATCCCGCGCTCTGCACCGTCCGCCCCTTCGTCATCCCCTACTCCCTATATCGCCCCAAGGATCGAGATGAAACCCGAGACCCGACCGACCCATCCCCAGTTTTCCTCCGGCCCCTGTGCAAAGCGGCCGGGATGGTCACTGTCCGCCCTAGAAAATGCCCTCCTGGGTCGTTCCCACCGCTCGGGCCCGGCCAAGGGGAAGCTCCATGAGGTGATCGATCAGTCTCGAAGTCTGCTCGGTATACCGGACGACTATCGGCTGGCCATCGTTCCGGCCTCGGATTCAGGCGCCCTCGAAATGGCCCTCTGGTCCCTGCTCGGCGAACGGGGCGTGGATGTCCTCGCCTGGGAGAGCTTCGGCCAGGGTTGGCTCACCGACGTTCAGAAGCAGCTGGCCCTCGACGACCTGCGGGCGATCACCGCCGACTACGGCGATCTGCCGGATCTCGACCAGGCCGATTTTGACCGGGACGTGGTGTTCACATGGAATGGCACGACTTCGGGGGTCCGGGTTCCCAACGCCGATTGGATTCCCGAGCAGCGCGAAGGTCTGGCCATTTGCGACGCCACCTCGGCGGTATTCGCCATGGAGGTGCCGTTTAACAAACTCGACGTGGTGACGTGGTCATGGCAAAAGGTGCTCGGAGGCGAGGCCGCTCACGGGATGCTCGCGCTCTCGCCCCGGGCCGTCGAACGTCTGGAGACCTTCGTCCCGCCCCGTCCATTGCCCAAAATCTTCCGAATGACCAAGAACGGAAAATTGATCGAAGCGCTCTTCCAGGGGGCCACGATCAACACCCCCTCAATGCTCGCCGTCGAGGACGCCTTGGACGCACTGCGCTGGGCTGAGGAAGTGGGCGGGCTCCCAGCCCTGATCGCCCGCTCCGAGGCGAACCTTGGGTGTCTGACGGATTGGGTGGCGCGCACCGCCTGGGTGGACTTTCTCGCCAAGGCGCCGGAAACGCGCTCGTGCACGTCGATCTGCCTTCAAATCGTCGACCCGTGGTTCCTCGAACAATCCCAGGAAGAACGCGCCGCAGCGGCCAAGAAGATCGGCAGCCTTCTCGACAGCGAGGGCGTTGCCTTCGACATCAATTCCTACAAGGACGCACCCCCCGGATTGCGGATCTGGGGCGGCGCGACCGTGGAAACCGACGATATCCGCGCCCTGCTTCCCTGGCTCGACTGGGCCTTCGCGCGCATCAAGGCCGGCTGAACTCGGCCTGGATCTACTCCGGCCTCTTTCTATCGCCCCGGTCTACTCCAGCCCCGATCTACTCCGCCCGGGTCTACTCCGGCCTCGGCCTGCCTACTCCAATGGCTCAGATGTGGGCTCGGGAGTTGGCTAGAGAGTGGGTTCGGATGTGGGTTCGGAAGTGGATGTGGGTTCGGAAGTGGGCTCGGGTTCGGGTTCCGTCCCGGGCTCGACGGGGAGATCGGGAGCGGTTTCGGGAGGAGTCGGATCCTCGGATCGGGCCGAGCGAGTCCTGGCACCGCCCAGGCTCACCTCAAGTGCTTGCAGACGTTCGATCAGTTCCTGCTGGCCACGCAGTCGATCCTTCTTGGCCTCGAGTTCGGTGCGTATAGCCACGTAGAGCAATTCCTGGGTATCGATCTTTTTTTTCAAGCGAGCCTTGGCCCGACGCA
>CAWVXN010000440.1:0-3158 GCA_963933695.1 uncultured Myxococcales bacterium
ACAAGCGGCGGGACGATGCGGATGCATTGCCCGTCCAAACCCGGTCGGCCGAGGATTCGGCCGACTGAACCTTGGGGGAAACGAAAATGGCGCGTAACAATGAACTCATCGTCGGGCTCGATATCGGCACCACGAAGATCTGTGCCATCGTGGCCGAAGAGACAGAAACCGGGATTGATGTGGTGGGAATCGGCACCCATCCGTCCACCGGGCTCAGAAAGGGCGTGGTCATCGACATCGATGCCACGGTGGCTTCCATCAAGCACGCGGTGGAAGAAGCCGAGTTGATGGCCGACTGCGAGATCACTTCGGTCTACGCGGGAATCGCCGGCGGCCACATTCGGGCTTTCAACAGCCACGGGGTGGTGGCCGTCAAGGATCGGGAAGTCCACGAGATCGACGTGAAACGCGTCATCGAGGCCGCCAAGGCCGTGGCCATTCCCATGGACCGGGAGGTCATCCACGTGATCCCCCAGGAATTCATCATCGACGACCAGGATGGCATCCGAGAACCGCTGGGCATGAGCGGTGTGCGACTGGAAGCCAAAATCCACATCGTCACCGCAGCGGTCACCAGCGCCCAGAACATCGTCAAATGCTGCAACAAGGCTGGGTTGAACGTCATCGACATCGTTCTCGAGCCCCTGGCTTCGGCGGAAGCTGTGCTTTCCAGCGATGAGCGCGATCTCGGCGTCTGCATGGTGGATATTGGGGGGGGCACGACGGATATCGCGGTCTTCGCCGACGGATCCATCAAGCAGACCTCGGTTCTTGGCTTGGGGGGCTACCACCTTTCCAACGACATCGCGGTGGGGCTGCGAACTCCCTTCGATGAAGCCGAGCGGATCAAAAAGAAGTTTGGCATTGCGGCGGCCCGGTATCTCCCGGGTGATGACATCATCACGGTGCCCAGCGTGGGTGGCCGACGCCCACGAGAGGTCTCGCGAAAAATTCTTTGCGAGATTATCGAGCCGCGGGTGGAAGAGGTACTCACCCTCGCCCACCAGGAACTCGTCCGTTCGGGCCTCGAGAATCGAATTCCATCGGGGATCGTGCTCACCGGGGGAGCGTCCGCACTGGCGGGACTGCCGGAACTCGCGGAAGAGATATTCGAGGCACCGGTCCGACAAGGCCTGCCCTCGCATATCGGCGGCCTGCAGGATGTCGTGCGCAGTCCCATGTATTCGACGGGGGTCGGGCTGGTGCTCTATGGCCTTTCCCAGGCCCGCGCCCATCACCAAAGCCGCTTTCGGATCCGTGACGAATCGATTTTTGGTCGGGTGAAGCAGCGCATGCGGGATTGGTTCTACTCCGAATTCGCCTAGCGGCGAAGACTCCGACTGAAGTCGCTTCATTAAACAGTGCTTTTCGTCGGGATCAACAATTCGATCTGTACAAAAACTGAAGCATCGTGTTACATTTAAACTGTCTGCTCAAAGCAGGCACACCTTGGGGGGTGAAACGCATGGCCAAGAATGGCAGGAACAACGGGGGCCCGAATGGCGGCGGCCGGGATCAGAAAAACAAGTCCGAGTCCGTAGACTTGCTCGAAATCGGACCCGACGACGGAAACCAACTGCTCGAGTTCGAAGGTTCTTCGGGGCAAAAAGCGCGAATCAAGGTCATCGGAGTGGGGGGGGGCGGCGGCAACGCGCTGAACACCATGATCCGATCGGGTCTCTCGGGGGTCGAGTTCATCGCGGCCAACACCGACGCTCAGGCCCTCGAGCACAACAAGGCCACGATCAAGGTCCAGCTTGGGGCGGAAGTCACCCGGGGCCTCGGGTGTGGCGCCAACCCCGATCGCGGCCGCGCGTCCGCCCTTGAAGCCCGGGAACGTCTCCGAGAAATCCTCGAGGGTGCGGACATGGTGTTCGTCACCGCGGGAATGGGGGGCGGGACCGGAACCGGCGCGGCTCCCATTGTCGCCGAGGTCGCCCGGGAAGTGGGCGCCCTAACTGTGGGCGTCGTGACGAAGCCGTTCCCCTTCGAGGGCAAGGTCCGGATGCGGCACGGCGAAAGCGGCCTGAAGCAACTGCACGGGGTCGTGGACACCCTGATCACCATTCCCAACCAGCGACTTCTTGCCCTCGCGGGCAAGCAGACGGGGATGCAGGACGCCTTCAAGCTCGCCGACGACGTGCTGTTGAACGCGGTTCGCGGCATTTCGGACCTGATCACGGTGCACGGCCTGATCAATCTCGATTTCGCCGATGTGCGCACCGTGATGAACGAGGCGGGCGTAGCGATGATGGGCACGGGCATCGGCCGGGGGGACAACCGAGCCGTGGATGCCTCACAGCTTGCCATCTCGAGCCCACTACTGGGAGACGTCTCCATCGATGGCGCCCGGGGCGTGCTGATCAACATCACCGGTGGAAGCGACATGACGCTCTTCGAGGTGAATGAAGCGTCCATGCTGGTTCAGGAATCGGCCCACGAGGATGCCAACATCATCTTCGGTGCGGTCATCGACGACGAAGTGCCCGAGGGCGAATTGCGGGTGACCGTGATCGCCACCGGTCTCGAGGGTGAGGGCGGACGCAGACGAACGCCCACGGAACCGACCCATACGGACCTGACTTCGAAGCCCCTGGAGATCCACCACGTGACCACGGCCACCGATGTTCCCGCGACAGACCTGGAGCGCGTCACCAGCTTGGAGCAGATCGTGCCGCTGGGAAATCCGAAGAGCAAGGAAGGCGAGTTCGCATCGCCCTTCGACGAAGAGCTCGATACCCCGGCATTCCTGCGCCGGGCCCAGGACTAGAGAACTCGAAAAAAAGGGGGCCGGGAAGCGCGACCATCCGGGCAAGACCGGGCACCGGCCCGGGAGAGTGCAGCGGGCGAGGGGCCAGTCCCCTCGCCCGCTTTTCCGTTGGGGCAGCCGAATTCCGTACACGAATCGCGACCGAGGGAGCGAGTTCGGCTATATCAGGCTTTCAAACCCCCGCGTGCCCGGCATTCGATGCCCGGCCCGCATGCCAGCAGGAGTTCCCCGACCCCATGCCCGCCCAGCAAGACAAGATTCTCGAAGCACGAGACGCCGATGTCGTCACCCTCCGCTTTCACGACCCCGAGCGACGCAATGCCATGACGTTCGCCATGGGGGAAGCCTTCGCGTCCCACATCGCCGAGCTCGCCGGTGACACCTCGAT
>CAWVXN010000441.1:0-3146 GCA_963933695.1 uncultured Myxococcales bacterium
GACATTGCCGAGCGGAGCGAGCCGTCGAATCCCTCCCGGCGCGCCACTGGAATCACGCGAGGACTGCCCGACCCCTCGGACCTGAAGCGGCCCGCAAGGCCCCAAGATTCGACATTAGGTGGGCCGCAGGCCGACCGCGTCGAATCCCTCCCGGCGCGCCACTTGAGAAACGCGAGAACTCCCTGATCCCGCGCACCCGAAGCGGCCCCCAAGACCCCAGGGATTCGACATTAGGTGGGCCGCAGGCCGACCGCGTCGAATCCATCCCGGCGCGCCATTGGAGCCCCCGAATCCCGGGCGCTGACCGGCCCCCATACGGGCTTGGCAGGCGTGGATTCGCAGTGTGAACTAGGGGTTCCCGTGCCCGAGGGGGGATGCCACCCATCGCAAGCTCTTACCCGACGCGAGCGCCAAGCTCGTGGCAAGCCCAATAAAACGGAACCCGTTCCACGGCTAGGGATTTGACCTGAAGATCAGGTCCGTGACAGAGAAATGGGCAAACTCTCTGTCGCCGAAGTAGAGCCCTAAAAGCCTGCCTCGGGGTCGGGCCGGAGGCGATCTTCCACACCGAGGTTCTCGAGCCGGCGTACAAGTTGACGGCGTAGCCTCGTCGCACCCGGCAACCTCAACACCCTCAGTAACCTCAGCAACCCCGGGCCGTCATCTGTTCTACTCGCATAAACCCACAGCCGAGCTTTGGCGGCGTACAAAAGAAAGCGGCGGCCCGTAAACGGACCGCCGCTTCATGATCATCATTCAACCTAATTATGCGGGCTGAACGCTCGTTGCCTCGGGGCCCTTCTGACCCTGCCCGGCTTCGTACGTGACAGCCTGGCCGTCACTGAGAGACTTGAAGCCTTCTCCGAGAATATTTGAGTGATGAATAAAAAGGTCTTTCGAACCATCCTCAGGAGTGATGAATCCGTAACCCTTTTCGTCGCTGAACCACTTAACGGTACCTTGTGCCACTTAACTTCTCCTCCCCACCACCCATAACGACGCTATTCAAGACGGTCATGGGTGCGCTGGGGCTTGGCGCTCTTCGTGATCGTTCGACTCCACCTTGGAGTCCTAACCCGAGAGACCCGAAACGAGAAACTGCCCGTTTCGTCGCCGTTATCTTAACATACGAAACGAGCCCTCCCCCCCCCTGGTTGTGGATAGGGCATTCAGGCTGGCTTCTGGCACAGGGTCCCCGGGTATGGGCGTCCCGGGTATGGGCGTTATCCCATGTTCCGATCGAGAGGCCCGTGACCTGAGACTCGCGTCATGGATTGCTCGACCGTGAAAATTAGCCGCATAGGGGCGACTAGGGAGCTGGAGAGATGCGGCGTAGGGCGCCTAGCCGTGTGCCGCTGGGGGCACTGAGGGGGCACCTGCACCGAGGCCACCCAAACTTTCTCAGTAGAGTCAGTTAGTTAGCGGCCCAGCGAGGCAGACGCCGCCTCCCCCACTTCGGCTTTTGGAATTGGGGTCTTGGCCGCCCCTGTCTCGGGCGAGGGACAAGTCAGGGCAAGCTCACTGGTGTGGTGTCTGCCCCCCTGGCGCTCTGGAACTCGGTTGCCTGTGTTCCCTCGACGGCCGCAAGATGGGTGCGGTGTCAGGACACTCAAGCTGGGTTCTGGCACAACGCCGGGCATGGGCGGTTTGCCAAGTGGCTTCTAGGGGGCTCGCGTGGAGGTCCCGCCCAGGAGGTCCCGCGCCGGGAGACTAGGCTGTGGTCGCTATGCCCTGTTCTCTTCAGCCTTCTTGACTCGAATTGTATTGCCACCAACAGTGCAATTATTGAGGTTCTTCATCGCAGCTTTCGCTTCTCCGGCTCTTGGCATTTCAACAAACCCGAAGCCTTTGGACAAACCACTTGTTTGATCAACGGTGATAGTGCAGAACTGCACCGCGCCAAACTCTTGAAACAGCTCGCCCAGCTCTTTCTCTGTGGTCGAACGATCCAAATTACGTACCAGCAGCTTCATATATTCACCAGGAGTAGGCGGCTCATTGCTGAGAAGAATAGGACTCCGCAAAGGCCCCAGCTAGGGCGGTCGGAATTGCGCACACGCTGCCCCAGGAGGAGACCGCCCTCTCGTTCGAGGACTTTGGCGGCAGGCGTCCCCAATTCCGCCCTAGCGCTCTCCCCCCAGCCCTCCCTACGTATAGAACTGGGAAAACCATTTTCGATGGATCGCGATCGGGCCGTCGCCATCGCATAACACCGGATTTTCGCGGTAGACCTTGTCTCGCCAGATGGGGATATCGTCCTTTACGCCCTCGGCAAAGCTGAACAACAGGGTCTTTCCCATGTCGTCCTGCTCGAGGCTCTTAGTCAGTAGCATCGACCAGCGCAAAATCGTTCGGTCGTCGTCAATGGGTGTCGTGACGTTGTAAAGAAGAAACTCGCCGACTACGCCCGGCGCAACGCCCGCCACGTTCTTCGCCCATACTGACGTCACACCGGGGCCATGCGACTCGCGAAGCGTCAGGAATTCCGTCGCGACCTCGACTTCGCCCACCGTCATGGCCTCGCTCGTAAGGAACTTTTGCACCGTCCGCTTGATCGGGCCGTCCGTCGTGGCTTCCGCGTCTCTCATCGCGGGCATGCCGTGCAAGAACCGGAAGTGCGCGGCATCGACGTCGTTTTCCGAGATCTCCTGGGCGCAGGTCGGGAGATCGTGCTCGAAGTAGTGCACTTCGCCCCATTGATCCTGTTCACTTCCTAGGCCCGCAACCGCCGGCACATCAAAATACGGCTCTTTGCCATCGGGATGGTGCCACCCCATGAGCATGCCGTTGATCTCTTGGACAGGAATGGTTTCGGCCACTGCGCGCGGCGGAATCCTCTTGGCGTAGGGAATCTCGAGGCACTTCCCATCCGTCGCCCATTTCCAGTGGTGGAATGGACACCGCAATGCCTCGCCCACTACCCGGCCCTGGTTCAGCGGCGCGCCCAGGTGCGGGCAATAGTTTTCCAAAGCCGCCGCCGTTCCGGATTCTGTCCGAAAAACCACTAGATCACGACCGCAAAAACGCACCTTCTTTACGTCTCCAGACGCAATTTCGTGTGAGAAGCACAGGCCAAACCAACCGTGCGGTATCGGGAAGGGGAATCTGCTCATATTCTGTACTCACTCCAAATTCTGAAAGCAAAA
>CAWVXN010000442.1:0-3143 GCA_963933695.1 uncultured Myxococcales bacterium
TTTCCTCTCGGGCTGAGTCTGCAATTTTTGGTGCCCCCCCGCACCGAGTGGCCGAGAAGGTACGTTTCTTGACATGTGGCGTCCGTTTTCCGGCACATCAACGGCAAGTGAATGGTGCGATTGGCTTGTCGATCGCAAGATTTTCTTGCGAGATCGGTCGAATAGACGCTTTCCCCCCCCGCATGAGTGTATTTTTTGGGAACCGCATGGGCCTGACGCCCATCCACAAAGTTGCGAGTTAGTCATCTGCGGCTTGGCACACCGGGCCGGTGCAATTCAGCTGAGAACTCTTTTAAACCAAAGGTTTACAATCTTTGTCTGCGGGTTCGGTGCTTGACACTAAAATGCGAGTCGATAGACTGCAAACTGAGAAAAAGAACCGAAATGTCAGGGGGTTCGACGTTTCTAACCAACTAGATTCCAGCGCTGCGGCCGGTCAATCAAGAGATCGTAACTCCTACGGCCTTCCACGCCCTACTGAGAACCCTCTTCAGCGCGCAGTGGTGGCGATTGGATACCCTCTAAGTACCTTGAAAAGTTTACCTTTTCCCCGGTCTCGGACTCCGGGGAGAAGGCTACTTGGGCATTGGGGAGGGGTACGCTTCCGGATCAGGGCGGGGCTCAAACAACCCGGTTTATTTTCTTTTGGTGGCTCGCTTTGGGCACGGTCTTTGCTTCTCTTTACTCGAGAACAAGGATTCCTGCCAATGGGCAGGCCGGTGAACCAGGAGGAAACAGCATGAGTGAGCATGATTCGGAAGACGGTGGAGCTGGACGCAAAGGGTTCGTACGTGACGTCATGGGTCGACTTTCTTCGCCGGAGCCCGGCGAACTCCCCGAAAGGGATGCCCCCGTCCGCACGGACGGAATGCAGGAAAGCGGGGCCGAAAGTCTACAGGACGCGATCCGATTCTTCGGTAGCGATTCTGCCGAGTTCCGTAGTCGTCTCGACCGGATGCTGGGAGATTTTGAGACCCTCCGCCGTCGGTATGACCAAGCCCGCGTTCAACACAGGGATGCCGAGCGCCAGAATGAAAAGCTGGTGGGCATGCTCCAGGAAGCCAAGCAGCAGATGGAGCTTCTCAAGGAAGAGGTAGACAAGCTGTGTGCTCCCCCAAATGGCTATGGACTCTTCCTCCGGTCAAACAAAGATGAAACAGTCGAGATACTGGTTGATGGTCGCCCCATGCGGGTAAATCTTCACCCGGATCTGGACCCGGTCCACCTTGAGGAGGGCCAGATGGTTCTCCTAAACGAAGCTTTCAACGTGGTCGAATCGGCTGGGTATACCCAGCGCGGGGAGGTTGTTACGGTCGTCGACTTCGTCGACGAGAAAAGGATCCTCGTGACGGGGCATACCGATGACGAACGACTGGTTACCGTCGCCGAACCCCTGCGCTCGGAACGGCTGACCGTTGGCGACCGGCTGATGGTGGATCCCCGCACTCAATATGCGTTTGAGAAGATGCCGAAATCGTCGGTAGAAGAGGTCATGCTCGAGGAAATTCCGGACATCACCTACTCGGACATTGGTGGGCTTGGGGACCAAATTGAGATTCTTCGCGACTCTGTGGAACTGCCCTATCTCCACCCGGAAGTTTTCAAAGAGCACCAACTCCGCCCGCCCAAGGGTATTCTGCTCTACGGACCTCCAGGCTGTGGCAAGACCTTGATTGCGAAGGCGGTGGCCAACGCGCTGGCCAAGAAGATCGAAACGCGCACGGGCAAATCCACGACCGCATATTTCCTCAACGTTAAGGGGCCGGAACTTCTGAATAAGTACGTCGGAGAGACTGAGAGCAAGTTGCGAGAAGTTTTCAAGAAGGCCCGCGAAAAGGCGAGCAATGACGTCCCGGTTGTCGTCTTCTTCGACGAAATGGACTCCCTCTTCCGGATGCGCGGATCGGGTGTCTCTTCGGATATGGAGGCAACCGTCGTCGCCCAGTTCCTCTCCGAAATTGATGGCGTGGAGTCTCTTGAGAATGTGATCGTGATCGGCGCGAGTAACCGCCAGGACCTCATTGATCCTGCGGTCCTGCGTCCCGGGCGTCTCGATCTGAAAGTGAAAGTCTCCCGGCCGGATGCGAAGGCTGCTCGTGAAATCTTCCTCAAATACCTGACGGCGGATTTGCCTCTTCACGAAAGCGGCTTCTCGAAGTACGGCCCGGATCGCGATCAGCTCTGTAGCGCGATGATCGACGAGGTGATCGAGGGCATGTATTCGACAGGAGAAGACAATAAATTTCTCGAAGTGACTTATGCCAAGGGCGATCGGGAGATCTTCTATTTCAAGGATTTCTCAAGCGGTGCGATGATTGAAAACGTTGTTGCCCGGGCCAAGCGGAAGGCGGTGAAACGATTCATTGGTCACGGTGAGCGCGGGATCAAAATTGAGGACCTGCTTGAGTCTGTGAGGGAAGAGTTCAAGGAAAATGAAGATCTTCCCAATACCACCAACCCCGACGATTGGGCGCGAATATCCGGGCGTAAGGGCGAACGAATAATCAACGTGCGCACGCTGATTACCGGAATGGAGCGCAAAGAGGAGTCGATCGAGACGGTAGCGGCGGGCCAAGGTCAATATTTGTAGAAGCACTGACCGGGGCCGTGTTCTCCGCGTCAAATTCGATCTCGTCCCGGCACCGAAGGTGGTGATGGTTTGGGGTCGTGGGACTCGGGCCCTCTGGAAGATTATGGGTACCATTCATGTCACCAGATGAACTGAATAGTCGGGAGAGTTAATGGCGATACCCACGGTAATGGGAACCGAAATCGAGTTTGGGATCATCGTCAAGAACGATCCCGACTTCGATCCGATTTCCAGTTGTGTTCTGCTCGTGAATGCCTACAGGGAGGACCCGGAAGGACGGATCCTTTGGGATTATGATCAGGAGAACCCGCTCGCTGATGCACGTGGCTTTCAAGTGGACGGAGAGAAATACACGCCCAATCAGCAGGAGAACATTGCCCGCAACAAGACTCTGATTAATGGCGCCCGTTACTATGTCGACCACGCTCACCCGGAGTATTCGTCTCCAGAAGTAACAAACGCTCGGGACCTCGTTGTTCACGAAAAGGCTGGGGAACGAGTTCTTGAGGCGAGTCGGCGCGAGGCCAATACATTACTTCCGGCGGGAGCGGTG
>CAWVXN010000443.1:0-3129 GCA_963933695.1 uncultured Myxococcales bacterium
GGGGCAGCTCTCTGTCTCCACGGGTTGACCGGTACCCCCTACGAAGTGCGTCCCCTGGCCGAGGCTCTGGTCGCTCGCGGATTTCGCGCCCGGGGTCCCCTCCTACCCGGCCACGGCACTCGCCCCGAAGAATTGGCGAAGCTGAAATTCCAAGACTGGGTTGAAGCGGTGCATCGCGAGTATGACAGTCTTCGGGTCGAGCATGCCCGAGTCGTTGTGGTGGGCCTGTCCCTGGGCGGGTTGCTCAGCCTGGAACTGGCGAGCCGTACCCGGCCCGATGCGATTGCGGTTGTGGGCACGCCCTTGGCCCTCGGTGCGCCCCTCCCGCAACTGATTCCGGTCATCAAATACCTGAAGCCCATGCTCAATAAACGCGAGGGGGCCGATATTCTCGACCCCGAGGCCCGGGCGCGGCATCCGGGCTATTCGCAAATACCCCTGGCCAGCGTCCACGAATTGATTCGCCTGCAGCGGCGGGTGGCTGGATCTCTGGGGCGAATCGAAGCCCCCGCTCTAGTGGCTCACGGCGCCCACGATCGAACCGCACAGCCCGGGGATGCGCGCCGGATTCTCGATGGCCTGGGATCGAAAGTCAAAGAGAGTCTGGTCTGCGCGGATTCCGGGCATGTCGTGTCCGTGGACCGGGATGGCGCGGCACTGGCGCGGCACGTGGCGGACTTCATGGCCGCGCAAAGGGCCGATGCAAATGCGCGCAAGCGACCCGGCCCGCCGGGCGTTGCTAGTATTGACGGTTGAGTCGACAAGCCCGCTTGGGGTGAGTGACGGCGCAAGCGAAGGAGGGTGAACGATGAGCAGACCAGCGGGCGGGTTGGAGGGCAAGGCCGTCTTGGTCACCGGCGGTGGGACGGGCATCGGCGAGGGATGTGCGGCCGCACTCGTAGCGGACGGTGCCGCGGTGACCATTTGCGGTCGGAGGGAAGAAGTTCTGGAGGCCGCCGCAAAGCGGATTCAGGCGGCTGCCGGTTGCGGGGGAAGCGTGCAGCACGCGGTCGCGGACGTGACCGACGAGGAGAGCGTCGCCGCGGTGGTCGCTCGAGCGCTGGAGCCCACCGGGAAACTCGATGGATGCGTGGCCAACGCGGGCGGCGGCGGGGGCATGGGTCCCTACCCGGTGCTGGAGGCCGAGGAATTTATTCGGGTCCTGCATCTGAACGTTCTCGGCACCATGCTCTGCGTAAAACACGCGGCCCCTCACATGGTCGCGGCGGGGGGAGGGTCCTTTGTGGGAATGTCCTCCTTGGCGGGCCATGTGCCGCATCCTTACTTCGGGGCGTATTGCGTGAGCAAGGCCGGCATCGAAGAGATGATGCGCAACTGCGCCAACGAGTTCGGCGCGCGAAGGGTGCGCTTCAACGCGATTCGCCCGGGCTTCATCGCCACCGAGGTCATGGAGGGTATACCCCGGGACAGTCCCACCTATGCGAGCTATATCAAAAACACTCCCATGGGCGACGTGGGTGAGTCGGCCGATGTGGGTCAGTTGGCGCGGTTTCTGATGGGCGAGGAGTCGCGCTGGATTACCGGGACCTGCATCAATATCGATGGAGGCCATCATTTGCGCGCGGGCCCCGACTTCGGACCCTTCATCGAACCGGCCTATGGCCGAGATGTAATGCAGGGTGAAATGCCCAGCTAGACGTGCCGTGTTCTGTGGGCCCCAGCGATTGGCTCTGGGACGTGCGCCGGGGAAGCCGAAATGCGAAACGCCGGAGAACGAGTGGTGTGTCGCCTGGACGAGGTGCCCGACGGCGACGCCCGGGGCTTCCCTTTGGTGGAGGAGTCGGACAAACGTCTGGGCCTGATCGTGGTGCGGCTCGGGACGGGTGTACGGGTGTATGAAAATCGTTGCCCGCATCGGGGAACGCCCCTGGATTGGGCTCCGGATCGATTTCTCGACGAGACCGGGGAATATCTCGTGTGCTCGACCCACGCGGCGCTCTTTCGTCTCGAGGACGGCGAGTGCGTGAGTGGTCCCTGTCCCGGAGAATTCCTGCGCCTGCGACCCTCAGGGGTTCGCGATGGGTGGGTGGTTCTTTTGGCCGAGGAGCCGGTTGTCGACCACTCGGAAGGGTTGGGCTAAACCCGGGCCTCTAAAAGAGTTCACCCAGTGCGCTCGGCCAGCGGAAATAGGAGGCGATATGCGGCGAATTTTGACTTGGACGGTCATCTGTCTGGTGTCCGGGAGTTCTGCATTTTCGGGAGAGAGGGATCAGGCCCTTCTCCCCTATGCGGTCACCGAGGAAAGAGAGGCCTGCGCGGATCACGATCCGCTGCGGCGCCCGTTTTTCGGCGATACCCACGTTCATTCGACGTACTCCTTCGATGCCAACGCCCAGGACACGCGCAACTCACCCCGGGACGCCTATCGATTGGCCAAGGGCGAGAAGGTGGGGCTCCAGCCATACGATGCGGAGGGCAACGCCCTGCGCTCGGCGCAGTTGCGCCGGCCCCTGGATTTCACTGCGATTACGGACCACGCCGAATTGCTCGGCGAAATTCGGATTTGCCGGGACGAATCTCTTCCGGGAAGCGACTCGGATTTTTGTTGGACCTACCGTCTGAATCCCACCAACGGCTTTGGCCCCATGGCCTTTCGCACCCTGCTGCTACGCGATCGTTTCCAGTTCTGCGGCGAGAATGGTGAACTGTGTCGGGAGCAGGCGATGGCGGTATGGAGAGATATCCAGGCTGCAGCCGAGGAAGCCTACGATCGCAGTGCCGAGTGTTCCTTCACGAGCTTTGTCGGGTATGAGTGGACGGGGACTGCAGGGAACGGATTCAACCTTCACCGGAATGTGATTTTTCGCAATGACCAAGTGCCGAGTCTTCCGCCGAGTTGGGTGGAAACGCCTTCCGCGTACAACTTGTGGGAGCACCTCCAGCGCGGGTGCGTCGACGGGGTGGAGAAGTGTGATGTGCTGACGATTCCACACAATTCGAATTTGAGTGGCCCCGGTTTGATATTTGCCTCGGCGAAGGTTCGGACTCCCGCTGACCTCGATATGCCGGTGGACGCGGAAGAGGCGACTTTGCGTCAGCGCTGGGAACCGCTGGTGGAAATCATGCAGCACAAGGCATGGTAGGCTCTATTACTGTTGGAGATGGCTG
>CAWVXN010000444.1:0-3127 GCA_963933695.1 uncultured Myxococcales bacterium
AGGCCGAAAGCTCTTGCTTGATCCGAGCGCGGAGTGCTTCTCCGGTGACGGACTCGCCGATCTCAAGCACCACCGCGGCCTCCACGGTCTGCCCCCGGTCGGCATCGGGGAGCCCCACCACGTAGGCCTCCTTGACTTCGGCCTGGGCCACCAGGGCTTGCTCCACCTCGCTGGGCGTTACGTTGGCCCCACCGGACTTGATCATTTCCCCCAAGCGCCCGGTGAAATAGAGAATCCCTTCGGCGTCGAAGTAGCCCGCATCGCCCGTGCGATAGAAACCATCGGGTTCGAAGACCGCTTCGCGTTCGACCTTGTAGAGCCCTTGCATCAGGGAATAGCCGCGAACACTGATTTCGCCGAGCTCACCTTGGGGCAGTTCGTTCCCGGTCTCGGGGTCGACCACCCGGTGGCTCACGCCGTCGATGGCGCTCCCAAACGAACCCCGACGACTCTCGGGCAACGCCCCCTCCATGCGGGTCCACGTATGGGGCCCGCAGGTCTCGGTCATTCCCAGGGCCGTGGGCCGCAAGAGCGGATCCTCGGGGACCAGGCTCGTGGGCAGGAGGTCGGGCACGTTCCCCGCGCGTAGGCTGGAGAGATCCCGGCTTTGAAAGTCCGGGTGTTCCGATAGGGCCTTGCCAAAGTGGGGCCAGCCCAAGGCCACGGTGATGCGTTCGCGCTCGAGAAAGGCCAGGGTGGTACCCGGCTCGAAGACCTCTTCGCACAGGGTTGTTGCCCCCACGTACATATTTCCCATGAGAGAGAACACGAATCCCCCCACCCAAAAGAAGGGCATGGGGGACCAGACACGATCCGTGGGGCCGAGGTCTCGGCCGCTGGCCAAATTGTAGGCGTGGCGGAGAACGGTTCCCTGGCTGTGGATTGCTCCCTTGGGATCGGCTGTGCTCCCGGAGCTGTAGAGGATCGCCATGGCATCGGCCGGGCTCACGGATTCCTCCACCGCCTTCAGGAAGTCGTCCTGGGCAAACGCCTCTCCCCCCGCCCGCAAATCCGCGTCGCTTTCCGCCCAACCGCGATTGGAGCCTCCCCAGACAAAAATTTGTCGCAAGTGGGGCAGGGCAGTCAGATGCAGGGCGCCGGCCGTGGACTCTTCAAGCCCCGGAGCAGCGGCCTCAAGACGTGCCAGGTAGTCGTGTCCCAGGTACTCGGAAACCGTGAGAAGCGTGTGCACGTCGGCATGGCCAAGAATCCAACGGAGTTCACGGGTTTGGAAGAACGTGTTCAGCGGGACCAGAATGGCCCCTATGCGGGTCACGGCCAACCAGGCCACCAGCCAGTCCGGGCCATTGGGCATCAGGACCGCCACCCGGGTTCCTTTGCCGATGCCCCGGCCGAGTAGGCCTTCGGCCAAGCGGGCGGACTCCTGCTCCGCCTCCCGGTAGGACAGACGCCGCTCGTCGAGGACGATGACCTCACGGTCGCCGTGGGTCTGGGCCAGACGCCGGATGAAAACCGGGACCGTCACCGTAAAATCGGGAAAGGGCATCGGGGGGCGAAGCTCCTGGGCCGGCGAGCGGGGCATCTTCCCCAGCACTCCGGGCGCGCTAAATTGATACTCCGTCAGAGCCTACCCCGACTCCGGGCACCCGCTAGTGGAGTTGCAGACAGAGGGGAACCCGTGGAGTTCGACTGGACCGAGGACGAAGCCCAGCATCGCGCCGAAATTCGCGATTTCCTGGCCGAAGAACTGCCCGACGACTGGGAGGAGATGGCCCAGCACGGGCCGGGGGGCGACGCCCAGGCGGCCTTCTCCAAAGTTTTCTGCGGCCGTATGGCCGCCCGGGGCTGGCTCACCCAACACTGGCCCGCCGAGTACGGCGGACGCGACGCGTCACCCTGGCGCCACGCCATGGTGGGGGAGGAAATGTGGGCCATCGGCGAACCCCGGGGCGCCCAGTACATGAACGTCAACTGGATCGGTCCGGCGCTCATGCGCTATGGCAGCGAAGCCCAGAAGGCCGAACACCTGCCGCGAATCTCGGCGGGGGACGTGCTCTGGTGTCAAGGATTCTCCGAGCCCGAGGCCGGCTCGGATCTGGCGGCCCTACGCACGGAAGCGCTTCGGGTGGGGGACGAGTACGTCATCAATGGCAGCAAGATCTGGACGTCCTATTGCAATCACGCGGATTTCATCCTGCTGCTGGTGCGCACGGATCCCGATAGCCGGCGTCACCGTGGGATTTCGGTGCTGCTGGTTCCCATGGACACGCCGGGCATCGAGATCCGCGAAATTCCTTCGGTGGTGGGCGAGCGCTACTTCCACGAGGTGTTTTTCACCGATGTTCACGTGCCCGTGACCACGCGCTTGGGCCCGGAAAACGAGGGCTGGGAAGTGGTGGGCCACGCCCTGCAATTCGAGCGGGTCGGTGCCGCGCGCTATGCCCGGGCGGCGGTGACCCTCGACCGCCTGGCCGAACTGGCCCGGGAGCGCGGCCTGTTGGACGACCCCATCGTGGTGGATCGCTTGGGCGAGGCCCGGGCCCTGTGCGAGGCAGCCCGGGTGCTCACCTACAAAGTGATCGACCTGCGCGCCAAGGGGAGTCCTCCCACCGCCGACACCCAACTCGCCCGGGTGCTGGGAACCCGGGCCGACAACGCCATCGGGGTGCTGGCCCTGGAAATCATCGGCCCGGAGGCCCTGGAGTCGGGCTCCTTCGCCGATGCGAATTTCCGCCTGGCCATGACGGCGGGGGTGGCGGTGGGGGCCAGCGAGGTTCAACTCAATTTGATCGCTTCACGCTTTCTCGGGCTGCCCCGGGAATAGGGACACGCCAGGACGAATAGGGACGCGTTAAGGGGAAAGTCGCTTGGATTTTGATTTGAACGAGGAGCAGAGGGCGGTGGTGGAGGCCATCGAGGCCCTGCTGGAGCGCCATGCGGGCGCAGCCCGGGCGATTGAACTGGGCCGGGACGGCGGATACGACACGGCTTTGGACGCCGCCCTTGAGGCGGCGGGCTACGGGGAGATCGCCACCGACCTGGGGCTCTTGGAGGCCGTGCTCCTCGTGGAAGCCCTGGCCCGGCACGGGGCCGTGTCTGGGAGCGCGGCGCGACTGCTCGCGGTGCCCGCGGTCTGTGACGGTGGGGTGCCCGGTCCTGTGGCCCT
>CAWVXN010000445.1:0-3100 GCA_963933695.1 uncultured Myxococcales bacterium
CAAAGCACCTGCGACGGCGCGTGCATCACCAGCGTCAAGGCTGAAGGCGTCTCCCATGGAGAACAAGCCACTCTCGAACTCGTAGGTAAAGCCGAAGCCCACCTCTTCCAGGTGTGTAGCCACGCTCTGCAGCATGGGAATCAATTCACAACGAAAGAAGGATTGGAGCTCTGTTCCCGTTGGAGGATTGAAGAGTTCCCCCTCCGGTACCTCCGGGGATGGAGCTGAACCATCCAGCAAGCTGAAGATCGCCCCCACGAGTTCGGCCTCGGCGGTCACCTCGGGCTCGCCCCAGACATCCATGTTCCACTGGAAGTGCTCGCGCTTGCGGCCCCGGGTCATGCGCTCGTAACGCCAGTTCTGGGTGACCGTGAACCAGCGCGTGGGCATTCGCAGGCCGCCCGCCCGGGCGATGATCATGCGGGCCACCGAGGGGGTCATCTCCGGCCGCAGGGCCAGGTGCCGGTCGTGGATTTCGAAGTGGTAGAGCTGGTCGACGATCTCCTCCCCGGCCTTCCGGGTGAAGAGTTCCGCGTGCTCCACCATGGGGGCATCGACTTCTTCGAACGCGTAGCGGTGGGCCACGGCGCGAAAGTGGTCGAAGAGCCACTCGCGCCGGCGGTAGTCATCGGGATAGAAATCCCGAGTGCCACGGGGAGGCTGAAGGGCTTTTTTGCTCAAGGTTTCGCTTCTCCGGCCCCCTATTTACCACGCCTTTGGGGCTTGCGCGCCTCCTTGGGGCGGAATTCCCGGCTTCCGGGGCGGCCGAAGGCTGATCCGATTGCTAAACCCCCTTGATTAAAGATATGGAGGAGTTTCAGAATGCGTAGGCACTTTTTGGGGTTTCGGGGCACATGGGCGGCCGTCCTGTGTGCTGCCTTGTTGTTTTCCGGGTGCGGTGGAGACAAGGCTCCCGACACCAAGTCCGCCCCGGCGGCGAAGCCCGCCCCGAAAGCAGCCGCGAAGCCCGCCAAGAAAGCAGCCGCGAAACCCGCTCGCTCCACGACTCCAGACAACCTCCCCGAGGCGCTGGTTTTGGGGCTCGCCCAGTTTCCGCCCAAGGGCAAGGGTCCGCCCAAGCCCCTCCCCGCCACGATGACCTTTTTGGCTCGTCAAAATGGCGAGTGGGTGGTCAGCCAGATCGACGACACGGACAGCGACGTCTTCCACAAGGTCCTTCATTACACCACGCCCCAGGGCGAGGAGGTTCTTCTGAGCGGCGGCGGCTCCAAGGCCATGTTGAAGCTTTGGCGGAAGACCGACGCAGGACACGTGGCCGAGACGATCTGGGAGAAGGATTTCGGCGGCCGATTCAGCCGTATGCGCGACATCGAGGTCGGGGATCTCTACGGAGACGGGACTTCGGTTATCGCGGTGGCGACCCACGATCAGGGGGTCGTGGCCCTGATCAAGCCCGATGGCGAAGGCTACGCGGTGGAGGAACTCGATCTCGAGCCGAACACCTTCGTGCACGAAGTCGAGATTGGCGATCTGGATGGGGATGGGGTGCTCGAGGTCTACGCCACGCCGAGTGAGCCCAACAAGCTCGATGGCAGCACCCAATCCGGGCGGGTGACCCGCTACGTGCCGGCGAAGGGCGAGGGCCGGGTGGTGGTGGCCGACCTGGGCGACCGGCACGCCAAAGAGATCCTCGTCGAGGACCTTGACGGGGATGGGAGCGATGAGCTCTACGTCATTGTCGAGGGCAATTACGACAAGAAGACCAAATCGCTGTCCCGGAAACTGGAGATTCGCCGCTACCAGGCGGGCACGGATCCTACCAAGGGCGTAGTGATCGGTGAATTCGACGACTACCTGGGCCGCTTCTTGACTGCGGGAGACCTGGATGGCGACGGACAGATGGAATTGGTGGCGGCGCTCAAGAGCGCCGGGGTCTGGATGCTGACGCCCGGGGCAAAGCCCGATTCGCCCTGGAAAAAGAAGCTGATCGATCGCAAATCCGGTGGTTTCGAGCATGCCTCGATCATCGCCGACCTCGACCGGGACGGGCGTTCGGAACTCTACGTGGTCAGTGATAAGGACGGGGAGATTCGGCGCTACACCTGGGAGGACGGCAAGCCGGTGCGCGAGGTAATCCACAAGCGGACCGGGGGAAACACGGTTTTTACGTGGAATATCATGCCGATACCCGCTGAGCTGGCCCCCTAGGCCGAGGCGCCTGCCCCCGGTCGCCGGTTCACGGGAGCCCGGGGTGAGGGGCTTCGAATAGGAGTGGTGCCGCTTTCAGGGGTGGTGCTTTTTCGACACGCCCGGACTGTCGACTCGGGCCGGTTCCGGGATCGCTCCGGGGCAGCCCTGGGCGCGGTTTTTCCTCGCGCTGGGGTCCGCCGTGGCGCATTGTATAGCCGCGGCTGGTCCGCATTCCTAAAACATGAATCGCGTTTGTGTGGACGGGCAACGTTCCCGACGAACGTGTTTTTGAAAGGGCTAAGCGAAAGATGAAGGAGGCCGTTTCATCGCACTTCGTCCGCATTGGGCGCCTTCCCGGGATACGCCGGGCATTGGTTTTTGTCCTCGTCTTGGCGGGATTCGCAACCGGACTTGCACCGACCCGGAGCCAGGCCTTCGAGGCCATCGACGGTCGCTTCGAAGCCCATGGTTATTACGAAATGCAGTTGCGGACGATCAGTCGCAACTACGGTGGCCAATGGGATCTCACCCAGTGGTACAACGTGTTCAACCTGGAACTTGAACTCGACCTTGTTCAGGAAACCCACGGCATCCTCGACCTGCTGGAAGTCTATGTCCGCATCGAGGCCCGCTACGACTGCATTTATTCCCATGGCTGTGGGATGTTTCCCGGGGTCGATGTCTACGGAAATGACGCCGAGAACTTGCCCCCGCGCCTGCTCAGTAACAATGAGTACACCTATGCCGGGTCGATTTTAATTTCCGACGACGGTCCCCGGGGCAGGAACAGTGAGTCGCTGGAATTTGCTGACGAAGTCACGTTGGACGAACGCGCCGAGAGGGGGCTCAGCGGTCCCTTGCAAGACCCCTATACGATCAAAACCGTTCCCGGCTTTGGGGGCATCTACCAGGGCGCGCCCCAGGGGCTAGGGGATGTCAACTATGCCGG
>CAWVXN010000446.1:0-3070 GCA_963933695.1 uncultured Myxococcales bacterium
GGATCAGGACGCACTCGATACCCAGATCCTCGGCTTGGATCGCCGCGAAAACCGGGCCGTTGCCCCCATAGGCGAGCAGGGACAGCGAACGCGGATCGATGCCCCGGCCGGCAGTGGTCCGGCGTACGGCCTGGGTCATATTTGCGTTCACGAGGCGCCAACAATCGAAGGCGGCTTCCTCCACCGAGCAGCTCAGGGGGCCGCCCAGTTCTCGCTCGAATGCGGCGTCGACTCCCTCCCGCTTCAGGCTGAAGGCCCCGCCTGCGAATTCGGAATCCGGGGAGAGCAGGCCAAGGATCAGGATCGCGTCGGTGACTGTGGGCTGCTGCCCGCCCCGGCCGTAACAAATCGGTCCGGGCTCGGCCCCCGCACTTTGGGGCCCCACCTCGAGCGCGCCGTGGTGAACATGGCAGATCGAGCCTCCCCCGGCGCCCAGGGTTTCAACCTGGATCATGGGCACCGCCACCAAGTAGCGGTGATGCCAGTTCCAGCCCGCATTCGCCGGAGCCTGACCGCCCATCACGACGGAGACGTCGTAGCTGGTTCCTCCCATGTCGACACAGAGAAGATCTTCCTCCGACTTGGCGGCGCCCACCCGGGCTCCGCCGATCACCCCACCGGCCGGGCCCGAGGCCAGGATCCGGATGGGCATATCCCGGAGGTATTCCCGGGTCATCACGCCCCCGCTCGACTGCATGACGAGCAGGTCCCGGGCGTAACCCACCCCCGAAAGGCGCTCGACCAACCGATCGAGATACCCGCTCACCCCAGGGCCGACGAAGGCGTTCACCACAGTGGTGCTCGTTCGCTCGAATTCCGGGGCCCGGGGCAGAACCCGGTGGGAGAGAGAGATCGCCACGTCGGGCAAGACTTCCTGGACGAGTTCCCCCAGGCGCTTTTCATGGACCGGGTTCACGAACGCGAAGAGCAGTGAAATGGCGATGGACTCCACGCCCTGGCGTCCGAGCCGCTCGATGGCGCGACGCGCGGCGGCTTCGTCCAGGGGCGTATGAATGGACCCGTCCGCCCGGATGCGCTCGGGGACGGTCAGTCGCCGGCGGCGGGGGGCGATGGCGGGCGGGGGCTCGAGCCGCACGTCCCAGATATCTTCCTTGTACCCCCGGCGCAGTTCCAATTCATCCCGAAAGCCCGCAGTGGTCAGCAGGCCGGTGACCGGACCCTTCATTTGGATCAAGGCATTGTCGGCCACCGTGGTGCCATGGACGATGGCCTCGGTATCGGCGAGCAGTTCTCCCAGGGAAATGCCCCGGGCCTGGGCCAACTTCTCCAGGCCCGCCATGACCGCCTGGGAATTGTCTTCGGGCGTACTCGAAACCTTCTCCAGCAGCACCTCGTGACCGTCGAGAAGGGCGAAGTCCGTAAACGTTCCACCCACATCGATCCCGATTCGGTAGCTCAAGGGGCAGACTCCCGGGCAGCCCGCAATTCTTCGCGTAGCCTCCGAGTCGCTTCGACATCCAACTCGACGTCGTAGGCCTCAACGCTGCCGTGCAGGACCACGCCGTACCGCGCCCGGGCAGCTTCCACGCTGACGTATTCGTCGAGCACATCCTCGCGCACGGCCTCGGGGTCCCGGAGGAGCGCGTCTTCAAAGCCCGCACCTCCCCCATACTGGTACGCGATCACCGCGTTCGCGGGCAGTTGGGCCTGAACAGAGTTTTCGATTTCGTATTCGCTCTCGCTGCCCACTTCGAAGAAATTCGAATAGGGACCGGCGTCATCTCCCCCACGAAGGCCGCGCAGAGGGTGCTTCTTGGACACCATCCAGGCAACGGCCGTGGTGGGCTCCAACACCTGCTTCACATTGCGCGTACCCGGCTGGCCTCGCCAGCGGCCCGCGCCCCCGGTATCCGTGGTCATTTCCCGAGAGAGGTTGAGAACCGGAAAGCGACTCTCGGCATCCTCGGCCTGGGCGAGCACTAGATTTCCGAGCCCGCTGCACATGGAGCCCCAGCCGTCGATGCCCTCGGTGGCCGAAGCGTCCGAAGCGCGCACATCAACCCCCTGATCCATCCACATCTGGCCGTTGGCGTCTACACCGATCACCGCGTTGGGCATTCCCAATTTGTAGACCTGGGGCGATGAGCGTCGAGGAAGTATCTCCGAAAGCGCAATGCAGATGGCCTCACCAATTTCACAGGCCGGATGAAAGGCCCCCAGAGCGGCGGGTTTGTCCGGGGGCGGTTGAACGATGGTGCCCTCGGGCAGAATGATTTCCACCGCATCAAAGAGGCCCTCGTTCTTGATGATGGAGGGATCCACCATGGAAACCAGTTGGGCCATCGCGTAGCCGCGACTATTCGAAAACGTATTCCAGACGCAGACCAGCTCAGGACGATCATCACTCCCTGTCAGGTCCACCGTCAACGCGTCGCCGGCCACGGTGCACGCCACGTGCACCCGGACATCCTCGTTACCCACCGTGTCATGATCGATCCAGACGTCGGCCTCGTAACATCCATCGGGCCAGTGCGAGACCTCGTCGCGAAAACGACGCTCGGTTTCGCGAATATTCCAGTTGATCGCCGCCCGCACCTGATCCGCGCCCCACTTGGCCGCCAGTTCACCCAACAACTGGGCACCGCGCTGGGCACCGCTCACCATCGCCGCTATGTCCCCGGAAAAAGAGGGGAAACGGTTATTTCTCACCAGCATTTCCAGGGCGTCGTGCCGGGCCTGACCACGGTGGACCAACTTGAGCCGGGGAATCGCCATGCCCTCCTGGTAGATATCCGTGGCATCCACCGAGAAACCGCCGGGATCCTTCCCCCCGGTGTCGCCCTGGTGGGCTTGCAGCGCTTGGATGGCCAGCAGTTTTCCGTCGGCATCGAAGCACGGGGCGTACACGTTGTAATCGGGCAAGTGACCGCCACCGTGATCGGGATCGTTGCCCACGAAGACATCCCCCGGACCCCAGTCATCGATCTCGAAATGTTCGAGACCCCAACGCACCGCCAGGGGAGAGATGAAGAGCAGTTGCGGAATTCCCACTGAAAGGCCGGCCAGACGTCCGTGTCCATCCATGATGCTGGCGTTGCGTTCGTTGGAC
>CAWVXN010000447.1:0-3060 GCA_963933695.1 uncultured Myxococcales bacterium
TGGGATTGGGCGGTGAAGTCCGGGGCGTGGCGCATCTGGACCTTCGCGTGCGCGAGGCGGCGCGCTTGGGCTTTCGTCGGGTGCTGACGCCCGCCCGCTCGGCGTCCGAGGCCGAAAGCAAAGATTGCGAACGTGTTCCTATTTCGAGTGTGGCCGCCGCGGCGGCGTGGTTGCTCGCCGAAAGTCCCGGGGGTTCGGTGTGAACGAAAGTAAACGCATGGTTTGTAAGGACTTTTTGAGACTTCTGTTTTGACACGCATTTTGCCTGGGGCTACTTTGGACGCGATGTCGCTCCCCCCCTCCGGATCGGATTCCGCGTATACCCAGGCGCCTCGGCCCCAGTTGGCCGAGGCCATGGTGCGGGTACTCGAGCGTATTGCGGAGCCATTGGGCTTGGTGGAGCGGGCGCTCCAAGAGCAACTGGTCTCGGATATCCCGCTGGTCTCGGCTTTGGGCGAACATATTCTCGGCGCCGGGGGCAAGCGCTTGCGGCCCGCGTTGGTTCTGCTGGCCGCCGAACTCTGCGGCTACACGGGTCCGCGACGGATCGGGATTGCGGCTTCCATCGAGATGCTCCACACCGCCACGCTCTTGCACGATGACGTGGTGGACCACGCGGATCTGCGTCGGGGCGCGCCTTCGGCCAACGCGATTTGGGATAATCGCCGAGCGGTGCTCGCCGGTGATTTTCTTTACGCCCGGGCTTCCTCCATGGTGGTCGAGGATGGCGACGTAGAAATCCTTGAAGTTTTTGCTTCGGCGATCCAGCGCATTGCCGAAGGGGAGTTGCTGCAACTCGAGCGAAGCTTCGACCTCGACATCACCGAGCGCAGCTATTTTGAAATCATCGAGAGAAAGAGTGCGGTCCTGCTCTCGGGTGCGTGCCTGGCCGGGGCAATCCTGGGGGGTGTGACCCGTGCCGAACGCCGGCACGTCGCGGGTTATGGACGTGACCTCGGACTCGCCTTTCAATTGAAGGACGATGCCTTGGACTACGACACCGGGGCGGCCCTGCTCGGCAAGCGACGTTACGCGGATCTTGCCGAGGGGAAGGTGACACTCCCCCTGATCCTGACCGTGAAGCGGTGCACCCCGGCCGAGCGCGAGGTGATTTCGAAAGCTCTCAAGGAGGCCGGCCGGCGCGACCGGCTGCTCCCGGCTTCGGAATCGGCCGAGCACGTCGAAGCCCCCGAAGTCGAAGTCATTGCCGAGCTGGTGGATCGCTACCGGGGCGTGGTTGATACCCTACGAAGGGCCGATGAGTCCGTGAGCCGGGCGATTGAGACTATCGCAGCATTCCCGGACAGCCCCGCCAAACAGGCTCTGGTTGCGGCCGCTGCTTTCGCGGTTTCACGGGATCGTTGAGCCCGGGCCCATGCGCCGCGCGAGTCGTTTCAGCTCAGCCTCTAGTTTTTAGCTCTACTTTCTCCCTATCTCATACCTCTCTCTATCTCATACCTCTCCCTATCTCATACCTCTCCCTCTTCCCCGGCCCCTACCCCGGCCTCCGCCCCTCCCTCCGGCCCGAACGTTCTGCAGATCCTTCGCCCCGGCCGATTCGGCCCCGGGCGTGTTTCATCCCGCGGTCCCGCGGAGAAAACCAAGATGAAAGAGAAGAGAACGGAGCGAGGCCGAAGCCTTCGGCTGGTGTGGGTGGCGCTTACGGTGGCGTTGCTTCTGGCAGGGGCCAGCCCCATTGGGGCCGTCACGGTGGGGGTGGTCAATATTAATACGGCCAGCGCCGCCGAGTTGGAACTCCTGCCGGGGGTGGGCACCCGGCGGGCCGCGGCGATTATCGCGACCCGGCAACGGCGAGGGGGCTTTGATCGCGCCGAAGACCTCATGGAGATCGAGGGCATCGGGGCCGTGATGCTCGAGGAAATGCGGTCTCATGTGACGCTCAAGGGCTCGACCAATGCACGCAGAGTGGCCGCCCGGCCGCCCACCGGCCCCTCGGCTCGGTGAGCGCGCGCCGAGTCGCTGAAGTCTGAGCGGCCGCCGTGCTCTTGCTCGCTGCGGGTAGGCGGGGGGAGCACGGTTTACTTCGGATCCGGGGGATTTCCATTAAGAGCTCTGGGGAGGCGGCTAGACTCGGCGCCATGTTCCAGACCCCGAGTCGAGCCGGATTTTTTCGAGCGCTGGCAATTGCCGGGCTGGTGGTCTTTCTGAGCGCTGGGGTGGCCTTTGGTCAGCGGATCGTTTCGCTCAATCCCTCATTGACCGCGATCTTGGTGGCCCTGGGGGCCGTCGAGTCCATCGTGGGCGTGGACGATTACTCTGCGCAACAGATCTCGGCGGTGGCGGCGTTGCCTCGGGTGGGTGGTCTGTTTTCGCCCAGCCTCGAAGCGGTGGTGGCGCTCCGTCCGGATCGGGTGATTCTGGTGCCCAGTAGCGAGCAGCGGGACTTTCGCGAGCGCTTGGAAGAGCTCGGCATTCCGGTGATCGCGTTCGCGAATATTCGCTTCGATGAGGTTCTCTCGAATATCCGTCGTCTGGGGAGTCTGGTGGGGCGCGAAGCCGAGGCCGCTGCACGGATCGACGCCATTGAGCGCGCTCGGGATGCGGCTCGTCGGCTCGCCGAGGGGCGAAATTCTCCTGGCGTGCTGGTTGTTCTCCAGCGCGATCCCGTTTATGTGGTGGGCGGCGGCAACTTCATCCAGGAGATGCTCGAGACTTTGGGGGCGCGGAACTTGGCCTCGGAATTTGCCGACCCCTATCCCCGGGTCGCGGCGGAGTGGGTCGTGGCGAGTGCGCCCGATGTCCTGATCGATCTCAGCCCGAACAAGGCCGAGGCGGTGGACCACTGGTCGCGTTGGCCCAGCCTTCCTGCGGTTGCGGCGGGTCGAGTGGTTCCCCTGGAGGCCGATTTAATCAGCATGCCGGGTCCGGACCTCGACCGAGCTTTCGAAGTCCTGGCGATGGGTCTCTATGGCGGCGCGGGTGACTCTCTGGAGCTTTCGCTGCCCCTCGCCCAGCCCCATGCCCAGCCCCTCGCCCTCCCCCTCGCCCTCCCCCACCGCCTTCCCCACCCCGACCCCGAAGGTCTCGCTTCCGAGAAGC
>CAWVXN010000448.1:0-3048 GCA_963933695.1 uncultured Myxococcales bacterium
CGTTGATTACGCCCATCGCCATGGATAAGGAACTACGCTTCGCGATCCGCGAGGGCGGCCGTACGGTCGGTGCCGGTGTTGTCGCCGAAGTGATCGAGTAGCCGAACCGCTCTTAGGAGCGAATGGACTCCGCTGCTGCAGAGCAGGTAGGAATTGAGGAAAAGAATGGCCGACGAAGCGACACAAAAAATCAGAATTCGTATGAAAGCATACGACTACAAGCTTCTCGATCAGAGTGCTGGAGAGATCGTAGACACGGCTTTGCGAACGGGCGCGAATGTGGCAGGTCCAATTCCGTTGCCGACGAATATCAATAAGTACACCGTCTTGCGCGGGCCCCACATTGACAAGAAGTCGAGAGAGCAGTTTGAGATGCGTACGCACAAGAGGCTGATTGATATAATTGACCCCACCCCCCAGACGGTGGACGCCCTTATGAAGCTGGAACTAGCTGCGGGCGTGGATGTGGAGATCAAGCTTTAATCATGGCGAACGCCGACATCGTTACGATCGAAAACAAGAAGTCAGGATCTATAGAATTGGATCCGACGGTCTTTGAAGGCAAGGTTCGCCCGCACCTCTATCACGCTGAGGTTCGTCGACAACTGGCCCTGAGGCATGCGGGAACGCATTCAACCAAGAATCGAGCAGCGGTTTCAGGTGGTGGAGCCAAGCCCCATAAGCAAAAGGGTACTGGCCGTGCACGAGCGGGCACCCGGCGCGCCGTTCAGTGGGCGGGCGGTGGCGTTGCGTTTGGCCCTGTTCCCCGGGACTATGGGCACAAACTAACTAAGAAGACGCGCAGAGCGGCTCTGGTGAGTGCACTCACTCAGTGGCAGAACGAAGGCTCGATTGTCATCGTCGAAGAACTGGAGATGGAAGAGTACAAGACACGCCAAATGGTCGAGACGATCGGAAAGTTGGGCTTGTCGGATTCGCCGGTTCTAGTGGTGATCGAGGACGCGAAGCCCATGCTTGAGGCTTCCATTCGGAATATTCCACATGTTGGGCTGATTCGCGCTGAGGGACTGAATGTCTACGATGTTCTTCGGCACCCAAAGATGCTGATTACTCGGGCCGCAGTGGAAGCCCTGCACTCACGACTGGGCGTAGCCGCGCCAGAGGGAGTCGAGGCATGAATGTTCATCAAGTAATCCATCGGCCCCTTCAGACCGAAAAAAGCATGATCGGGCGAGACCAACAGAACCTGGCGACGTTTGAAGTGGACCTTCGCGCGAACAAGCTCGAGATCAAGCAGGCCGTGGAGTCGCTCTTTGAGGTAAGTGTCAAAAACGTCCGGACCATGCGCCAGCAAGGTAAAAAGCGCAGGGTGGGCCGTGTTGTTGGGCGCAAGCCCGCGTGGAAGAAGGCCATAGTCGAGTTGGCAGAGGGCCACTCGATCGAGTTCTTCGAAGGAGTCTGAGCGGATGCCCGTGAAAGTCTACAAGCCGACGAGCCCCGGACGCCGCAATATGAGCGTCTCTGGTTTCGATGAGATCACCCGGGGCAAGCCCGAGCGATCTCTTCTCGGCGGTCTTGCGAGTAAAAGTGGTGGCCGGAATGTGCACGGTCGGATTACGGCGTACCACCGCGGGGGAGGCCATAAGCGCCGGCATCGGAAGATAGATTTCCGACGCGAGAAGGTCGATATCCCGGCAAAAATTGCCGCGATCGAATACGATCCGAACCGTTCGGCTAACATCGCACTGCTTCACTATGTCGATGGTGAGAAGCGTTATATCCTGGCTCCCAACGGGGTCAAGGTGGGTGATGAACTTAAGTCGGGTACCACTGCGGAGGTCACGCCGGGCAACGCGATGCCCATTGCGAATATTCCACTCGGCACCCAACTTCACGCCATTGAGCTCAAGCCGGGTAAGGGGGCTCAAATGGCTCGCTCTGCAGGCACGAGTGCTCAGTTGATGGCGCGGGAAGGAAAACTCGCCACATTGAGGCTGCCCAGCGGCGAGGTGAGGATGGTTCGTATCGAGTGCATGGCCACAATTGGTCAGGTCGGTAACCGGGATCACGAGAATGTACGGATTGGGAAAGCTGGCCGCTCCAGGTGGAAGGGTCGGCGATCGAACGTCCGGGGGGTTGCAATGAATCCTGTTGATCATCCCATGGGTGGTGGCGAAGGCCGGTCCTCAGGCGGGAGACATCCTTGTACGCCCTGGGGAAAGCCCACCAAGGGACGCAAGACCCGAAAGAGTTCGACCTCCGACAAATACATCGTCAAGCGGCGAGGAAAGAAATAGATGGCGCGCTCACTGAAAAAGGGTCCCTTTGTCGATCCGAGTCTTCAAAAGAAGGTCGACCGTGTGGCCAGCGCCGGATCGAAACAGGTTATTCGTACCTGGTCGCGACGCTCCATGATCACGCCGGACTTTGTGGGCATGACTTTTCATGTCCATAATGGAAAATTGTTCATGCCGGTTTTCGTCACCGAAAACATGGTCGGGCATCGACTCGGCGAATTCGCCCCCACCCGAAAATTCACGGGTCACGCGACGGATAGAAAGGTGAAGCGTTGATATGGAAGTTCGTGCTTCGCTGAATGGATATCGCGTGAGTGCCTTCAAGGCGCGTCTCGTGGCGAACCAAGTCCGGGGCAAGGGCGTGGAAGAGGCAATAAACATCCTCTCCCTATCCCCGAAGAAGTCGGCCGGGCCAATCGAGAAACTTTTGCGTTCTGCAGTTGCCAATGCGGAAAACAAGAACGACGAGCAGAGCGCGGGAATAGATATAGACAGCCTTGTCGTCAGCAAGATAACGGTCGATGAAGGCCCGAGCATGTGGCGCATTCGCCCTCGCGCCCAGGGACGAGCCAACTGGATCCAGAAACGCGCCAGTCATATCACCGTGGTTCTCGCGGACAACTAGCGGAAAGATCGAGGAGACAAAGTGGGTCAAAAGGTCCATCCCTACGGCTTTCGAGTCGGCACCCTTTATGGTTGGCAGTCGAATTGGTACGCTGGCAAGCACTACGCAGAGCAACTGCACGAAGACATAGCGGTGCGGAGCTTTATCAAGAAGAAGCTCTATCAC
>CAWVXN010000449.1:0-3000 GCA_963933695.1 uncultured Myxococcales bacterium
CGCGCCTGGGCGGTCAGGGACGAAGTGAGGGGCGGGATCAGCGGCGCAAAAAAATTCGCTGGCCTCATGAAGCTCGCCGCCGACTACCCGACCCCCCCGCCCACCGAGGGATCGAGCCCGGCCACGATCCACTTCGAAGACGGCAGCAAGGGACAGACCGGAGACGAGTCGATCCACCAACGCCTTTCCGACGCTCTGGACCACACGGTCACGCTCTGGCCCCTGGTGCCCGTGGGCGACGGAAGCCATTACAAGCGCAGCGCGTCCGATGGCGGCGATATGGAGAAGCAACTCCGAACCCTATTTGCCCGGGAACCCGACGAACCCCTGCCCGATCTCAGCGTCTTCCCCCAAGAGTTGATGCAAAACGAATGTCCCCCTGGAACCTATTTCGACGCCTTCCCGCTCCTCGTGCTGACCACTGCATCCCTGGCAAGCATGCAGGCGAAAAATCCGGAGGCCCGCTTCGATGTCCGGCGCTTTCGCCCCAACCTGCTGATCGACGACCCGGATGCGACGGAAGAGTTCCCCGAAACAGCCTGGGAGGGACGACGCGTCCGGATTGGCTCGGCCACCCTACGGATGGAAATCCTCTGCCCACGCTGCGTGATGGTGACCCGGGGTTTCCAGGAATTGCCCAAGGACCCCAAAATCATGCGCAGCCTCGTGCGCGAGAACGGCGGCAACCTCGGCCTCTACGCCCGGGTGGAAGAAGCCGGGCATATCCATCTCAACGACCCACTGGAGTGGCTCGACTAAAGCCGGTGTACAGAAAGCCGATGCTCAGCGCTCCCAATGTTCCCCGGACTCGCAAGTGATTACGCCCTTGAGGCGGATCAACTCGTAGTCGGGGTGTGCTGGGCAGTTCTTACTGACGCTTAAGGGGTCCGAACTGCCCGCCCGGTCGCGTCGGCAGGATTCCGTCAAAAACTCGCGGATGACGCGTTCGCAGTTCGATTCACAGCCGACGCTCCCGGCCAGAATTAGCAGTAGAACTAAAGTCTTGATTGATCGCTGCATTGATCGCCCTTTTGGTAACCCTGTTAATAGCCCCATTAAGTAATAGCCCCATTAGTTAATAGCCTCATTAGTTAATAGCCCCATTAGTTAATAGCCCCATTGCTCGGCCCATAAATGATCGGCCCGTGATTGATCGCCCCGTGAGTTCTCCTTTGCTTCGGGGCCGGGCCTCTAGGGGGTGCGCCTCTCCCCACCTGCCGATCCAGCCCCCTGCCCCCTCTCCTGCCCCCGGCGCCTCGCCGCCCCTTCCCCGGTACCCGGTGCCAGCCCGCGGTGAGCGTGTTACTCGTTGGTACTCAGCCCGGGGATCAAAACCGCGCGAATTCCTCACAAGGAGGCCCCATGGCACAGGTAAACGGTGGCGTGCTCGCCGCACGGCAATTGAAGCGCTGCGGAATCGACACGCTCTTTGGCGTCGTGGCCGGGCCCATGATCGAGCTCTTCTCCGGTGGCCAAAGCGAGGGCCTCAACGTGGTGGGCTGTCGCCATGAAATAAATGGGGGCTTCATGGCCTCGGCCTGGGGCTGGCAGAAAAAACTCCCCGGAGTTTTCGTGGCGGGTTCGGGCCCTGCGGTCACCAACTGCGTGACGCCGCTCTACGTCGCCACCGAAAGCGCCATGCCGTTTGTTGTCCTCGGCGGTTCGGCTTTCTCGAGCACAACGGGGATCGGGGGTTTCCAGGAACTCGACCAAATCGCCGCCACCCAGGCGGTCTGCAAGTGGACCGGGCGCGTCGACTCCACCGAGCGCATCCCCGAGTGGATTCGGTTGGCGGTGGGCAAAGCCCTGGACGGCAAGCCCGGTGGGGTTTACCTCGACTTTCCAGGCAACCTGGTGAGCGCCACCACGGAAGAGAACGACGTCATCTATCAGCCGACGCCAGAAATCTCAGTTCCTCACCCGGATCCGAACGCCGTGCAACGCGTGGCCGACCTGCTCGCCAGCGCCCAGCGCCCGCTGCTGCTCGTGGGCAAGGGTGCGGCCTGGTCCGATGCCGGGCCAGCAATCCAGAAACTTGTCGATCGCGGCATCCCCTATGTGTGCGCCCCCATGGCCCGAGGCACCCTGCCCGACGATCACGCGAACTTCGCCAATGCAGCGCGCTCCCAAGCGTTGTCGGGCGCCGACGTCGTGGTGATGTTCGGCGGTCGCTTCAACTGGATCTTCGGTATGGGGCGACGCTTTGCGCCGGACGCCACGCTCATCCAGGTGGATATCGAAGCCGAAGAATTCACTTCGGGCGCACGCCTCAGCCATGGCCTGGTGGCGGATGCCCGAGCCACCGCCGAGGCCCTGGACAACGCCCTGGGCAGCGCTTCGCTTTCTTCAGCCAGCGCCGGTTGGCTCAAAGGGTTGCAAGAGAAGGCCCAACGCAACGAGGAAAGCCTGCTCGCCGCCCAACGCGATGATGCCCAACCCATCAACCCCTACCGGGTGGTGGCCGAAATCAAGGAGGCCCTGCCTCGGGACGCCATCGTGACCGCCGAAGGCGAAACCACCATGGGCATCTGTCGCGCCATGCTGCCCTCGTTCGTGAACCGCAGCCGTTTCAACGCCGGTACCACCGGGTCCATGGGCGTCGGGCTCCCCTACGCGGTGGGAGCCAGCCTGGCCTGTCCGGACCGACTCTCCCTGGCTGTCCTTGGCGACTACGCGTTCGGCTCCGCCGCCATGGCGGTGGAGACCGCCGCCCGGGTGGGCGCAAAGCCCGTGATTGTCGTGATCAACAACGAGGGCATTGCGGGCCACATGATCCAGGACCACATGCTCCCTCCCAACTCTCCCCCCATCGCCTCCCTGCTTCCTGCCCGCTACGAAAAAATGGCTGAAATGGTCGACGGCCACGCCGAATACGTCGAAAAGCCCGAAGACATCCGCCCCGCCCTCGACCGCGCCATGGCCTCGGACAAACTCGCCATCGTGCACGTCCGGGTAGACCCCAAGGCCACACGCATGGGCGGGACGAACTATCTCCAGTAA
>CAWVXN010000450.1:0-2999 GCA_963933695.1 uncultured Myxococcales bacterium
CCCGCCGCTCGGACGAAAACGCTCTAGGGGGGGCCTATCCCCCCCCCCTGCAATTCGGCATCAAGGTTTGCAAGGGCAGGCTCAGGAATGCAGGGGGCGATCGGAAGGTGTGAAGAGCTTCACATCCAACCCGCACTCTTTCTTCGACTGAGAGTTCAACGGGCGGCAAATGGCTGCTCGATGAACCCAAAATCAAGAGGAGTTACCCCATGAGAGCCATACGAATTTACTTCGCTGCCGCCCTTGCGACCCTGCTCGGAGCTTCGAGTGCAAGCGCGATTTCTTTGACTTTGGACGGCGCAAACGGCCAACTAGTCACGCCAGGGACCCAGCTTACGGTCACGGTGAGCCTCGACACTGAAGGAACGGCGGGAATTACAGCTTTCTCGGTCGGTGTCATTTTCGATGACGCGATTCTGAACTACAACGCGAGCCTGTCTTCGGTAAGTAGTTACGCGCTCCTCCAGAACCTCCCGCCACCGAACAACTACCTGGAACCGCATTTGGTCCCCTATCCCGCTCCCGGCGCGCAGCTCTTCGGCGGAACGACCGATCAAGTGAACGTAAGCTTTTTTTCTACGGATCTTGCCAATGGCGCTCGGGCGACTGGTGAGACTTATGCCAATGGAGTGCTGGTTGGCACCGGAACACTCGCACCCCTCGCGAATTTGGTCTTTGACGTGGTGGCCTTGGGCGACGGCGTTGCGGACATCCGGCTTACCTTCGGTGCAGGCGGCAATGGTTTCAGTAATTTGGCGGGTGGGTCGACGCCCTCGTTCACGTTTGGGGCCGCTGGCGATGGTGGCGACGGCTGGGTGATTACGCCGGAGCCGACGACAGCCCTCCTCCTGGGCCTCGGGCTTGTAGGCCTAGCTGTTGCGGGGCGTCGGTGATGGCGAAGCTCGTCTTTACCGTCCCGCTTGGGCTGAGAATGAGGGCACGGTGCACCAGTTCGTCCCTGAGGCGCGATTCTACATAGAGTGCAGGCAGAGTGCAGAATGCGGGTGGGGCAGGGTTCGCCTGGGGCGCTGAGAACGCACCGCTATTCGAACTGCCTTTTTAGCTCAGTTTTTTTGCGGGGAGCAAGCAGGATGCGAAGTTCGATGGGACTAGCGTTGGCTCGATGGACCGTCTAGCGCTGGAATCATTGGGGGATAGGACATTCAAGCTGGGTTCTGGCACAACGTCCGAGCCTGGGCGTTATGTTAAATCCCTAGGGGGAGCCCCGTGACGGGCATCGGGCATCGTCCGCGCAACCGTTTCGTAGGTCTCGGCGCTGAAATTACCGCGCAGGGCATGAACGAACACCACACGCGCCGAAACCTGCGGCACGATGTCGGGCGTTCCGGCGATGCCGTCGCCTTCGAAGATGGCCGCTTCGACGGTGCGATCGCATTTCAGGGTGACCTGACCGTCCGCTGTTTCGCGGAGTCCCTCGAGGATGTAGGGCGCGAGTGACTCGGGCGGAAACGCCTTGAACAAACCGCGAGACCCGAGATGCACGAAGGCCTCTTCGAAGTCGGGCCAATGGTCGCGACGCTTGCGCAAAGCCTCGGCGATCGCCGCATGGCGGCCCAGATCCGGCACTTCGGCGGAAGGCGGCGGCGGGATCCCGGGGTCGCAGAGGAGGATCCGGGCGACCCGGTCTCCCAGACGTGCCGCGGCGCGAAGCCACAAAGCGCCGCCGATGGAATGGCCGACGGCGAGCGCGACGCGGTCGGCTCCGACCCGATCGAGGATCGCTTCTGTCGCCGATTAGAGATCCGCGCCGAGGGTCTCCCACGAGTAGGGATTGGGTCGGCCCCCTTCCGGAACCGGCGTCGAATCGCCGTGTCCGCGGGCGTCGAGCGCGATCACGCGGTAGCGATCCCGCAGCGGTGCCGCGGCGGCAGCCAGCGTCGCGCCGCAGAATCCGTTCGCGTGATGCATCAGGATCAGCGGGCCCTCGCCCCCGAAATCGAGGGCCGAAAGTTCGACATCGGGCGATGCGCCCGGCACCCGGAAGCGTTCGGTCCCTTCGAGCAATGCCCGCGCTCCGTCCCGCGCCTTTGCCCACACTTCATCTCGCGCCCCTGCGGGCTCCACTTGCTCTGCCATCTGTTTCGCCTAGCCCCGTTCTCGCAACTTCCGGCCGTTTCCCCCTTGTGTAAACGGGGGCCCAGTGGATGACGGAGCGAGCTTCGTCAATTCCTTGTGGGCATCCTTCGCGATCGACTGGTATCGCTTGCGGGCGGCGCCTTGCGTGCTCGAAGAAAGCAGACTCGCCATGCTGAATCGAATGGTCGGAGAGATTCGGTCGTCGGGAATGCCACCAAGAGCCCAGAAGGACACCAATCCCGCCGCATCGTCCCGTATTGCGCTCAACAAAGCAGTCGCATCGACGCCGCGGGACAGCGCATGTAGCCGCTCAAGCGAGGCGACTCCACGCGCGAGGGCATCCGTCCACGTCTGATAGAAACTGGCGCCGGCCTCGAGCGACTCTCGCAGCTCCTCCATGGTTGTGAGGTAGATCATGAGCGATCGATAGAGCTCGGAATCCACCTGGAGCTCGCGAAGCCCAAGTTCGACCACGCCTAAGGGATCTAGGCCCTCGGCTTCTTCCGCGTCGAGCAGGAGGTTGAATCGCCGGTTCCATCGTGCCGTCAGTTCCGCGATCACTGCGGCTCGATCCCCAATCAGGGCGTAGATGGTCGGCATGGTGAGGCCCGCGCCGGATGCGACCTTGCGCATCGTCAGTCCGTTGGGACCGTCCTCGCGCAGGATCTGCTCTGCCGATTCCAGGATCTTCTGCCGCCGCTGGTCTTTTTGGGTGGATCGCAGCCCCATTTCGTTTGGTCCCTCTTGCGCCTCAGCGAGCCACTTTAACCCAGAGATTTAATTTTATCATTGATAATAAATTTTATTAACGATATAAGTTTTCTATCGGGGGTCGAGACTCGACCGACCGACCGACCGACCGACCGACCGACCGGACGCGATCCGAGGAGACGACATGACCG
>CAWVXN010000451.1:0-2996 GCA_963933695.1 uncultured Myxococcales bacterium
GCGGCATCCGCCCCGCCTTCGGCTACCCCGCGTGCCCGGACCACACCCCCAAGACCACGCTCTTCCGCCTGCTGGAGGCCGAGGACGCGGGGATCTCGCTGACCGAAAGCTGCGTGATGCAACCCGCGGCCAGTGTCAGCGGTCTCTACTTCGCCCATCCCCAGGCGCGGTATTTCGCCCTGGGCGCCATCGCGAAAGACCAGGTCACAGACTATGCGCGGCGCAGTTCCATGAGCCCCGAGGAAACCGAGCGGTGGCTCGGCCCGAATCTCGGTTACGAGCCCGCTCCCCGAGGCTGAGATCCGGCGGCACCCGCGCCCGGCGCGCCATTGCCAAGAGACCGTCCCCTACCTACCCTGTGCCGCCCGCGGACGAACGGCAATAACCGCTCAAAACCGTCAAGAATTGCGGAATTTGTCGGATGACCCGAACGACCCGGCCGGTGTTCAAAGAACCGGTCTGCAAAATTGGATCCGGGCGGAGCCCCGGGCAAGACGAACCCATACCCTGATGGAGAAGTGGGAAACATGCAGCAGGTCGTGATTGCCAATCGGCTGACAGACGGCGTCGTCGTCTTCTTGGGCCGAAACCGCTGCTGGGTGGAGAGTCTGAACGACTGTCCACCCACCGAGGAAACCGATGTGGCCAGCGCGCTACTCGCCTTGGGGGTCAAGGCCGAAGAGGAGCAGGAAGTCATCGGACCGGATCTCATCGAGGTCACCAGCCAACAGGGCACCCTCGTGCCCGTAAAAATGCGTGAGGCCATGCGCGCTCGGGGGCCCAGCACCCGCACCGACCTGGGCAAACAAGCGGGGAACTGACGTGTACAAATACGACGAATTCGATTCTGATTTCGTAAATCAGCGCGCGGTGCAATTTGGGCGGCAGGTGGAGAGCCGCCTGTCGGGCAAGCTCAGCGAGGAGCAATTTCGGCCCATCCGGTTGATGAATGGTCTCTACCTCCAGCTCCACGCCTACATGCTGCGAATCAATGTCCCGTACGGCTGCCTCAACTCCGAGCAGATGCGCAAACTTGCGCATATCGCCCGGGTCTACGACAAGGACTATGGACACCTGACCACGCGTCAGAACCTGCAGTTCAATTGGATCAAACTCTCGGATATGCCCGCGATCCTGCTCGAGCTCGCGTCGGTGGAGATGCACGGCATCCAGAGCAGCGGCAACTGCATTCGCAATATCACCGCTGACGAATACGCCGGGGCCGCCGCCGAGGAGATCGAGGACCCCCGGGTCTACTGCGAACTGCTCCGGCAATGGTCGAGCCTGCATCCCGAGTTCAGCTTTCTCCCCCGCAAATTCAAGATTGCCGTCACGGGCTCGAAGAAGGATCGGGCAGTCGTCAAGGCCCACGACATCGGTCTGCGCCTGCACCGAAAAGAAAGCGGAGAAGAAGGCTTTGAAGTCTTCGTCGGTGGGGGTCTGGGGCGCACCCCGTTCATCGGAAAATCCATCCGGGATTTCCTGCCCACCGAGCACGTTTTGTCCTACTGCGAGGCGATCCTCCGGGTCTACAACCAACTCGGACGCCGAGATAACAAGTACAAAGCCCGGATCAAGATCCTGGTGCACGAAATGGGCAGTGAAGCCTTCTCGGAGTTGGTCGAAAAGGAATGGGACGAGATCAAGCAAGGGGCTCTCGCGCTTCCCCAGGCCGAAATCGAACGGGTGCGCGAATTTTTCGCGCCCCCCCCCTACGAATCCCTACCCGAAGAAGACCCCGACTTTGAAGCCCAGCGCAAGGCCGAGCCCGGCTTCGCCCTGTGGGCTCGGCAACAACTCGCCGCTCACAAGCAAGCGGGCTACGCCATCGTCAATGTCTCCTGCTCGCCCGTGGGCAAGCCGCCCGGTGACATCTCATCGGCCCAGATGGACGGCTTTGCCGACCTAGCCGATACGTACAATTTCGGGGAGATGCGGGTCACCCACAATCAGAACCTGGTTCTGACCGACGTGCGCAAGCGGGACCTCTTCGAGCTCTGGAAGAAATTGGTCGCCTTGGGCCTGGCCACTGCGAATCACGGATTGATCGGCGACACCATTTGCTGCCCGGGTCTCGACTACTGCGCGCTGGCCACCGCCCGCTCGATCCCCCTGGCCGAAAAGATCTCCAAACGCTTCGCCGACCCCGAAAGGCAGGCAGAAATCGGCGAGATCTACTTGAACATGTCCGGCTGCATCAACGCCTGCGGCCACCATCACGTGGGCAACATCGGCATCGTGGGCGTCGACAAGAAAAACACCGAGCTCTACCAGCTGATGCTCGGCGGATCTGCCGAAGAAGACGCTTCCCTGGGCAAAATCCTCGGCCCAGGCTTCGACGAAGACGGCATCGTCGATGCCGTCGAAACGATCATCAACATCTACATCGACATGCGCGAGCCGGGTGAAAAGTTCATTGCAACCTATCGCCGGCTCGGGCCAGAACCCTTCAAGGACAGGCTCTACGGTGCCCCTACTTAAGAACGAAGCGATTATCAAAGAACTGTACACGCGTGTCGAAGGCGAAGATACGCTTCCGGACAGCGGCGCTGTGCTCGTGGATCTCGCGCGCTGGCAAGAGGACCGAAGTGCGCTCATGGCCCGGGGCTCCGAGATCGGGGTTCGTCTGACCAGTGCCGAGGCGCCCGAGGCGATTGCCGACGACCTTTCTCAAATCTCAATGGTCGCCCTGGAATTCCCGGCTTTTACCGATGGGCGCGCGTACAGCTACGCACGACTGCTCCGCGAGCGATACGGCTTCCAGGGTGAGGTGCGCGCCGTAGGCGACGTCCTTCTCGAGCAATTGCATTTCATGCACCGATCCGGCTTCGACTGCTTCGAGTTCAGCAGCGACCAACCCGAGGAGGACTGGATCATCGCCCAGGCCGACATGAAGGTCTGGTACCAGCCCACGGGCGACGATCGCCCCACTGCAACCCAACTCCGCCGGCGCTGATTCGCGCCCCCACGCTCTCCCGGCACACAATCCGGGCAAG
>CAWVXN010000452.1:0-2995 GCA_963933695.1 uncultured Myxococcales bacterium
GTGCCCGGGTCGAGGTATGGGCGGGTGAATCCCCTGGCTCCGGTTCTGAGCGCGCTCCGATCCAAGCCGTGGTTGGCTTCCTTGATGGAGAGAGCGACGACCCGCTGCTGCTGATTGCGCGGTATGACACCTTGCCCTCGGAGCGCGACGGGCGGGGTCCCGAGGATTATGCCGCAGCGGCCGGGGCCGCTGTGGTTCTCGAATTGGGCCGGGTTCTCGCTGAGGCGCCGCGCCCCTATTCGCTGGGTCTGGTCTTCCTCGAGGGTGATGGACTGGCCGGGGGAATCGCCGCGGCGCAAGTCGGTCCCGGGGAAGTCGCTGCTCGGCGTTTTCCCGGGAGCCATGCTGCGGCTACCGAACTGGCGGCCCGGCAGATGATCGAGCAGGTGCGGCTGGCGATTTTCCTCGGCCGGCTGCCCGGACCGCGATTCGTGCTCGAGCGCGATCTCCGCTCGCACCGGATGTATAGGGAGACCCTCTGGCAAACTGGCCGCGCATTGGGGGCCGGCCCAGTGTTCGCGGGAAGCGATGGGTTCAGTTCGCCCCTGGCCGGGCACCTGGCTTTTTTGGCCGCGGGATTACGCCCCACGGTTGGGCTGATCGGCACTCGTCGGGGGAGCCACGGCGCGGCGTCCTCGGGGCCAGCAGGCCCCCCGGATCCGGGGGAACTGGCGACTCTGGGTCGCGTGACCCTCGAAGCGATCAACCGAATCAGCCTTCGCCTGGGCCGAATCGACGCGTTTGCAAAGTCGCCTCTGGGCGAGGGCGAGGCTGGTTTGGGGAATACGGACTCATCCCCGAAGGCGGCCGGAAGCGACCGGGAACCGGTGGACGCTTCGGAGTGGGTGCCCTTGGGGCCGTGAGGCCAGCGGACCGGGCGGGCCCTGTATATTGACGAGTCGGGCACAGGTTGGGCTGAGCCCTATGGGCTGCGCGCCCCATGCGAGAGGGCGTTGAAGCGAGATCGGGCCCTGGTGAAAGTGTGATGGAGTTGATTGTGCGAAGAGATCTGGGATGGGCGGATGCGGACGAACGGGTCCGTCCGCGTCGGCTGGCCCTTGGGCTGGCCCTCGCCCTGGGCCTGGGGATGGCCCTGGGGATGGCGAACCCAAGCGCCGGGGCCGAGGAGCCGGCTCGGGCGCCGTCGGAGGTACGCCTAGTGGTGACATCCCCGGCGCCCGGGGAAGTGGTCCGGAACCGGGTCACGATGGCGCCGGTGCGCGGGCGGGCCGAGTCCGGAGACGGCGTGAAGGCGGATTTCGACGTGATGGTGGTCATCGATGTTTCGCACTCGAGCCGTTATCCCAGCGGCATTGACGTCGACGAGGACGGCGAAATCGGACTCAATCCTAAGCAGGAGTTGGTGGCGCCGGGGACCTACCCCGAGGACATGGTCTGCAGTGATCCCGAGGACACCATTCTCGCGGCGGAGATTCAGGCCACTCGGCACCTGCTTGAGGTGCTCGACCCTCAAAGGACCCAGGTGGGCATTATCGCCTTTTCAGGGCAGGTTCACCCCGAAACAGGAGAGCGCCAAAGCGTCGATCAGAAGGATGCCTTTGTGAAGGTCGCTCTGACCCGGGATTTTAAAGCCATTGACCAGGCGTTGTCCGAAATTCTCGCCGAGGGTTCGTATGGCGCGACGAACTTCGCAGCCGCTATTCAACTCTCGGTGATTGAACTGGCCGGCCTTTCCCAGGCCTACAGTCAGCCCAAGCCGGGCTCGCGCAAGGTCGTGACTTTTCTGACCGATGGCGTTCCCACCTTTCCCTTTGGTAAAGCCGTCCATGCGGACCCCGAGGATACCGAAGCGGCGATCTCGGCCGCGCGACTCGCGCGCACGGCTGGGATTCAGATCAATACCTTCGCGTTGGGTCAGGGGGCGCTGACATCGCCCTTGGCTCTCTCGGAAATCTCGCGTATCACCCGGGGTCGCTTTACTCCGGTTCGAAATCCGGGTGATATCGTCGCATTTTTGCAGGGGGTTTCCTTTGCAGACATCGAGGATGTGATCGTGACAAATCTCGGTACCGGGGAAATTTCCTACGACGTCGAACTCGCGCCGGACGGCAGTTTCCTGGCCTTCGTACCGGTTCGGGAGGGGACAAACAGGGTGGAGGTCGCGGCTCTGGGGGGCGATGGCGGGGAAAGTCGTCTGGAATTCGATCTGGTTTTCGAGAAGTCGGGACTCACGCCCCGGGAACTCGAGCTCGAGCTCGAGCGCGTGAAGCGACGCAATCGTCATCTCATGCGGCTGATCGAGAAAGAGCGAATCGAGGCCTTCCGCGAGCGTCAGCGCAAGCGCGTCGAGGTGGGGGCGGAGGAGGAGCGTTGAATCCCCGGTGGGTCTACATGGGAGCCAGGCTGGCCTCGGCGATCTGCCGCCTCACGAGTCGTCCTTCGGCGTAGAACGAGACCACGTCGACTTGGCCGTCACCGTTGAGATCCCGCTCTCGGCGCACTAGGAGCGTTTTCCCGCCCTGGATCTGAAAGTATTCGAACGTGTCCGCAAATCCCCGACCCGCTCGGTCATGCTCGATTTGGGTCACCTCTTCGCCCCCGCTCTGGGTCGAGTAGCGGGTCCAGAGGTCCATGCGGCCATCTCGGTCGACATCCTCTTGAGCGCGAATCCGCCGACGGTCCTCGTAGATAATCAGCAGGTCGACAACGCCGTCGTTGTCGGCATCGTGTCCCTCTTCGAAGAGGGAATCGCCCCGGTATCGGTAAAAGACATCGCGTACGCCGTCGTCATCGCGATCGAGTTCGCGAACCACCAACAGACCTCCACGAAATGTCTCGAAGACATCGGGGTTGCCGTCGTCGTTCTCATCGAGAACCCGGCTCACCAGTTCGCCGTCGCGATAACGCCTCCATGCATCCAACACACCGTCGTAGTTTCGGTCGGCTTCTTGGCGAATCGGTTCCCGGGTCCCTCGGTCCAGGAAGCGAATCAATTCGGGCTTGCCGTCGCCGTCGGCATCTAGGACCAGTCGGA
>CAWVXN010000453.1:0-2993 GCA_963933695.1 uncultured Myxococcales bacterium
CGTGGAGTAGAGATCGCCACAGCGCTCCTTGACCCGATCCACGAAGTCGTCCGCAGTGGCGATAATTGCCCACTCGTCGAGCATGGCATCGGTGATTACCCCCGGTAGCGCCTTCCATTGGCCTTCTCGGGAAAGCCGATGAAGCTCGGCGGCCGCGTCCATCCACCCGTGGAATTCGAGCACCGAGTGGTAGGTAGGCGTTGAGGCGTAGAAGGCGATGTGTTGTTTGAGGTCGAGTTTGGCGGCTTCCACGCCTGCCTCGTCCCGGGCCACAGCAAAGAAAGGAGCACCAATCAGATCCACCGCGTCCGGGCTCCGCCCCGCCTTCTCGGCGCCTTCCGCGATGGCGGGCACGAGCACTTCCCGGGTAAAACGAAAGGTCGCAATGGGATGAAGCCGAAGCCCGTCGCAGAGTTCTCCCGCCAGGCGGCCCATATAGGGGTTCACCGCGGCGATCTGGATCGGCACATTCGGGTGCTCGATGGGCCCCGGATTGAAAAAAGGCGGACAGAGGGAGAACTGATAGTGCTCCCCTTTAAAATCCGGCTTGGTTCCATTTTGAAAGCTCTCAAACATCGCCTTCAGGCAAAGCACGTACTCGCGCAACCGGGGGCCCGGCGGGCCGGTCCAGGGCGTCGCATAGCGGCGCTCGACATGGGGTTTGACCTGGGTACCCAGCCCCACACAGAAACGGCCCCCGGAATAATGTTGCAAGTCCCAAGCGAGTTGAGCCGTCACCATGGGGCTACGCGGAAAAGCGATGGCCACGTTCGTCGCGAGCTTGACGCGCTCGGTGTGTTCCGCCGCAATCGCCAAGGGCAGATAGGGGTCGTGACCGGCTTCCGGCGCGGTGATTCCGTCGAATCCAATATCCTCGAGTCGCCGAGCCGCTGCCGCGATCTCCACTAGGCTGGCGCGCTTGATGCCGTCGCCTGCATACTGCTCGGTGTCGGGCCCGAGCATCACTGTTTCAACTCGCAAGGTCGCTCCTTTTCCTTTTTTTGGTCCTGTTCTTGTTCCTGTTCTTGATTGAGCCGGCTGACCGGCCCGGACGGCTCGCGCCTACTCGGCGGTGGCATCCCGGGCGGCGATATAGCCAAAAGTCGTGGCCGGGCCGAGGGTCGCTCCGGCTCCCGCGTAGGTGCGGCCCATCACCGGGGACGAACAATTCCCGATGGCATAGAGGCCGGCGATCACGTCCCCGGACTCGGTCAACACCCGGGCCCGGGCATCGGTGCGGATACCGCCCTTGGTGCCCAGTTCGCCCGGGTAGGCTTCCATCCCATAAAATGGCGCCTCGGCGAGGGGCGCAAGACAGGGGTTGGGAGTGACCTTTTCATCTCCGTAGTATCGATCAAAGACCGTATCCCCCCGGCCGAACTCCAGATCCTTTCCCGTCTTCGCGAATTCGTTGCAACGCGCGACCGTGGCTTCCAGATTGGCGACATCGACGTCGAGTTTCTGAGCCAGTTCGCCGATGGTATTCGCTTTCTTGAGGTAACCGTCCCGGAGCAATTTCCCGAGAAACAGATCCGGCTGCTGGGCACCCGGAAGCAAGGGGCCCACCGGGTAGCTTCGTCGAAAGCGGGCATCGAAGATCAGATAACAGGGTACGCAGGGCGACTCCTCGGAGTCGTTTGCGTATTGGGCATTCACGACATCGATGTAGGGAGCCGCCTCATTGACGAAGCGCTCGCCCCGCTTGTTGACCATCAGGCTGCCCGGCAGGGATTTTTCGATCACCAGCATTCGGGCATTTTCTTCCCCGGGCACCACGGTCACTGGACCCCACCAGCCCTCGTCCATGAATTCGATACCGGCCCCCAAGTCCCGGGCCAACTCGATCAAGTCGCCGGTATTGCTCTTGTTCGCGCAACTCCACTCCACCCGGGTCGGCCCAGGCAGGTATTTATCGCGCATGGCCTGGTTGCCCTCGAAGCCTCCGGCAGCCACCACCACGCCCTGACGTGCTCGAATCCGTACGGATCGCCCTTCGCGCTCGGCGACCACGCCCACCACCCGGCCGTCCTCGACAATGAACTCCTGGGCGCCCGCCTTGAGCCAGAGGGGGATCCCCCGATCGAGCATGGCTTGACGGAGCATCCCTACCAGGGAGTTCCCCATGGCCAAAAAACGGTCGCGCTTGGACTTGAATCGCCAGGGGAGATCCAGGACATAACGCACCACCAACCTCATCATCAGGCCGATCCATCCCGGCGCTCGGGTCAGCATGGTTCGGGATTCAGGAATCGTCATGAAGAGTCGGCCCATCACCAGCATCTGCGGGTTCTGGTCCTTCATGGACAGCAGATCGTCCCCGAGACTGCGTGCGTCAAAAGTTTCGGGGTCCAGGGATCGACCGCCGGGCTTGCTTCCCTTCGCCCGGGGGTAGTAGTCCGAGTAGGCGGGCATGGAATACATCTTCAGGTGCGCATGCTCCGACAGGTAACGCACGGCTTCGGGCGCGGTGTCCACGTACGCTTCGATTTTCTCCGCGTCCACCTCGCCGGCAGTGATCTCTCGCAAGTAGGCCAGAGCATCCTCACGGTCGTCGGCGATCCCCGCCTCCGCCATGAAATGGCTCTGGGGAACCCAGAGACTGCCCCCCGACATGGCCGACGAGCCGCCATAGCGATCGGACTTTTCGAGCAGGACCACACTGGCCTTGCGATCGTGCGCCACGATTCCAGCCGTCATGGCGCCTGCGCCGGATCCGATCACGACCAGATCAAACTCTTCGTCCCAGTTCCCTGTACTGCCTTCGCTCATATCAAAGTTTCCTTTTTGCTTCGCCGCGCGCGGTCCCGGGACGAATGTCCCAGCCACGAACCCTGGCCTGCCTGGGTCGGCGGTCTATTCCAGTACACCCGACCCCACCCGGAGACCCGGATACGGCCTAGATCCCCGATACTATAGGTCAATTTCCATTCGCGCCGAGGCAGTGGAAAGCCGACCCCAAGCCGCGTAGATTTGGGTCCGGCGAATTTTCCGCC
>CAWVXN010000454.1:0-2990 GCA_963933695.1 uncultured Myxococcales bacterium
ATCAACCGGTTGCCCTTGAAGCTTCTGCGCTCGAGCATCGCCATGGTGCCCCAGGACTCGTTCCTGTTCTCCACCCGTCTTTCGGACAATATCGCCTACGGGTTGCCCCCGGACGCGAGTTCCGAGCGCATCCGAGAGGCCGCGGAAATGGCCCAACTCGCCAAGGATATCCACGAACTGCCCGAGGGTTACGACACTCTGGTGGGAGAGCGGGGAATTATGCTCTCCGGCGGTCAGCGCCAGCGAACGGCGCTGGCCCGGGCCCTAGCCCTCCGGCCGAGCATCCTGATTTTGGACGATACCCTGTCCGCAGTGGACGCCGAGACCGAGTCCGCGATCCAGTCGCAATTGACCAAGGTCTTTCAGGGGCGCACGGTGGTGGTGGTGGCCTCTCGCGTGAGCACGGTTCGAGACTGCGACCAGATCGTGGTTCTGGATGAGGGCCGAGTGGTCGAAGTCGGTCGCCATCACGAACTGGTGGCCGCGGGCGAACTTTATTCGCGTCTGGCCAGTGAGCAGGCCGCTTCGGAACGGCGCCGAAAACTCAAGTCCGATCTCGCGGAGAGCACGGCGGATCAAAGCGGGGGCGCGGCGAAGTGAGCGATGTCTTCTACGAAGAGGAAGCCCTGGGCAAGGCGTACGATACCCGGCTGCTTGTCCTGCTCTGGCGTTACATCTCGCCGTATCGTTGGCAGGTTGTCGTGACGTTGCTGCTGGTGGTGCCGATTTTTGCGTTGGAGCTCGTTCCCGCATGGATCATCAAGACCGGGCTCGATCATGCGTTTGCATCCGGGACGACAGGCGAGGAGGCGGGCGCCCTGGCGTCCTGGGTATTCGATCCTCCCCTGGGTCTTTCGACCCTGGCCTGGCTCGCCCTGCTCTACCTGGTGGTGGCGCTGCTGGGGATGGGGCTTCAGTTCGGACATATGGTCCTGATGGCGGTGACCGGCCAGTCCGCGATGCGCGATGTGCGCGGCGCTGTCTTCGAAAAAATTCAACAGCTTCATATGGGGTTCTTTGACGGCTATCCGGTGGGCCGGCTGGTCACCCGGGCCACCAATGACGTTGAAAACGTGACGGAGATGTTCAGTGCCGGCGTGGTGGCGCTGATCACCGATGTTTTCAAGATGGTGGGCTTCGCCCTTGTTCTCTTCTATCTCAACCCGAAACTCGCTTTGGCCACTTTTGCGGCGATTCCCTTCCTGGCCATTGCCGCAGTCATCTTTCGATTGAAGGTGAGGGAGGCGTTCCGAGCGGTCAGGGTCCGAATTGCCCGGATCAACGCACATATCCAGGAAACGATTACCGGTATGAAGGTGGTCCAGCTCTTTACCCGGGAAGCGCGAAATATGCGCGAGTTCGACCAGATGAACGCCGACCATCGAGACGCCTGGAATCAGTCGATTCGCTACGACGCCCTGCTTTTTGCCGCGGTGGAAACCGTGGCTGGCGTGACGATTGCCGTCACTATCTGGGTGGGAACGGGCCTGGTGGAGGCGGGGGTTCTGTACCAGTTCATTGACTATATGCGGCGTTTTCTCCGGCCGCTTCAGGATCTCTCGGCCAAGTACTCGGTCATGCAGTCCTCCATGGCGAGCAGCGAAAGAATTTTTCAACTCCTGCAAACCGAAGTCGGCATCCAGGATCCCCCGGAAAGTGAGCGGATTTCACCGATGCCTGTGAGCCAGGGCAGGGTTGAGTTCCAAGGGGTCTGGTTCGCCTACAAGGGGGAGGACTGGGTGCTGCGCGATCTTTCCTTCCGGGTCGAGCCCGGGGAACGCATCGCCTTCGTGGGAGCGACCGGAGCGGGTAAGACCACGGTGATCAGCCTGCTTTCGCGATTCTACGATGTCACCCGGGGCCGGATCCTCGTGGACGGCGTCGATGTCCGGGAGATGCCCCAGCGTGAGTTGCGGAGACGGGTGGCGACGGTTCTCCAAGATGTATTCCTCTTCAGCGGTTCGGTTCGCGACAATATTTGCCTGGGACGTAGCGATCTGGAACAGGCCGATATCGAGGGTGCGGCGCGGGCGGTGGAGGCCCACGGTTTCATTGAGAGGATGCCCGGGGGCTACGAGTCCGAGGTCCGCGAGCGGGGAACAAACCTCTCGGCCGGCCAGCGCCAATTGCTCTCCTTTGCCCGAGCCCTCGCGCATGGCGGGCAGATCTTGGTCCTGGATGAGGCCACCAGTTCCATCGACAGCGAAACGGAAGGGATGATCCAGCGGGGGATCCATACGCTGATGCGGGGCAAGACCGCTATCGCGATCGCGCACCGACTCTCGACGATTCGCGATGTGGATCGAATCTACGTTCTCCACCACGGGCAACTGGTTGAGTCCGGCCCCCACGAAGACCTGTTGGCCCTCGGGGGGTCCTATAGCCGTCTCTATACCCTTCAAGCCGAACTCGATCTAGCCCAGGCCGCCGAGCCTCCCGGGCCTTGAGCCGACTCATCGCGCCGATCGAAAAGTGGGGCAGATAGGTGAAATGCCCTCAATTCTCTTGCGAAGGGCTAGCTGAGAGTGGTATTTAGATGGTCCCCCCCGGACCGAGCCCAATCTTCTTTGGAACTCGATTTTTATCCTCTAAATCCATTACATCGGCGAACGGCGACCGACGGAGAGCTCCCCTAGGGGAAGATTCACGGGACGAGGGTAGGTTCCGGAGAGGTTGCTTCACTCACGCGGAGTAGTCTCCAGATCGAGGAATCGTTGCGAATCAAGTCACTTCAGCTTCAGGGCTTCAAATCCTTCGTCGACCGTACGACGTTCACGTTCGATAATGGCGTGACGGCGGTGGTGGGTCCCAATGGATGCGGCAAGTCCAATGTGGCCGACGCGGTGCGCTGGGTGATGGGGGAACAATCTGCCCGCCGACTCCGTGGCAAGTCCATGGAGGACGTGATCTTCGGTGGGTCGGCCAGCCGGCCGCCTATCGGCATGGCGGAGGTGGTTCTCAGCTTCGAGAACGCCGAGGGCAAGGCCCCG
>CAWVXN010000455.1:0-2989 GCA_963933695.1 uncultured Myxococcales bacterium
GCTCGCCGAAATACCACTTCGGGGTATTTCGATCGCGATCTCATGTATTTCGGAGACCGAATCCATGCACAGGATGTTGGGACCCCCGGCGCCAACGGCATCGGTGAGCCCTACTTTCACGTGGACCCCGCGGAAGGCGATCCCTATGCGGGCGACTACAACATCAACGAACCCGAAAGCCTGCAGCTTTACGGAACCAGCCTCTCGGGCGATATCCGACTCAAGGATACGTTGCTCTTCAAGACGATTACAGGATTTGAAGGGAATCAGCGCAACCTGAAAGTCAATTTGGATGGCCAGCCCTTCGCGGGCCTTGAGCCGCTCTTGAGCAACGCGTCCTGGCAACTTACCCAGGAATTCAAATTGATCTACGAAGGCGAGAATGGTCTGCTCGGTGAAATCGGGGCCAACTACCTCTATGAGAGCCTGACGACCCACAACGAATTCAACATCAATCCCATCTCGAACTACTCGATTCAGGACTACACACTGAAGACCAATTACGCGTCGGCCTATGCGTGGCTGGCGTGGGCCCCGGTGGAGGATTTTTCGGTGGTGGCCGGGGGCCGCATAAATTACGAGAGCAAGGACATGGCTCTGCAGACGTTCCGTCTATCCCCACTCAGTGGACTCCCGGTGGACGAATTCGGCGTGGTCGCTGTCAACGAAGGGGTTAGCGATACGGGAGTGAGTGGAGATATCTCTTTCAATTACAAGCCCACAGATGAGCACCTGGTTTTTTTCAAGTACTCGCGCGGATATAAGGGACCCCACATCAACGGTCTGATCTTGGATGCTGGGGTACAGAGCGAAGAACTTCAGCCGCTGACAACCCCGGTCAAGCCTGAGCAGGTGGACGCTCTTGAGCTAGGCCTCAAGACGAGTTGGTTCGACAATACCCTCAGCATCAACGGCGCTGTCTTTTACTACGACTACGAAAATATCCAAATATTCCAACTTCGGAACACGGGCGGAAACTCGGTCCCTGTTCAGCAACTCGTGAACGCCAACGACGCGGATATCTTCGGCGCTGAAATCGAGGTCCGCAGCCATCCGCTGTACGGATACGAGTGGGTCCCGGAGGGGATTGATGGATTGGAAATTTTCACGTCATTTGGTTGGCTGAACAGCCACTACACGGACTTCACGCAGACATTGACGGCGGCGGTTGGGGATGCAGGTCAATTGGAATCGAACACCTTTGACTACTCGGGGAACCGACTGATCAATTCCCCGGAGTTCGCCTTTGCCGGGTACGCGGCATGGCCTTGGGTCAGCAACTACGGAACCTTGACGACTCGATTTGATTGGACCTTCAAGAGCGAAATTTTCTTCGGGCCGGAAAACGATCCAAACGTGGGCGAAGATGCCCTGTGGTTGATGAATATACGCCTCGGATACACGACGCCGGATGGGGTGGTCGAACTCGCGGGCTGGGTTCGAAATCTAACCGACAAGGCATACTCAGGGGACATTCTCAATCTGACACGTTTCCAGGGGACGATCCTCCACGCGATGGGTGACCCCCGAACGTTTGGGGCCACCCTGCAGGTGAGGTTCTAAGATGAGGCTGGGTATGAAGACACTGGGCGACGTCAGTTTTTCGGCGAACATTGGGCAGGCATTTTTATCGCTGGCCTGTTGCGTCGTGCTCGGGTGCGATCCATCTGCGGAACAGAAACAGACGGAGACATCGGGTTGGGACGCCTCAAAGCTGGAGGCTGAGCTGGTTGAGCTGTTTGCTGAATCCGATCCGTACAAGCGTCTGCTTCAGTTGGCCGAGGTCCTGCCTCAAATGAACGCCCAGAATGCTCCCGGAGCCGGAAGCGCGCTGGTGGAATCGGAACTGGTGATTGACCGATCCGAATCGGACCCGATTATGAGCCGATGGGTTTCTCTCGATGCCCCGGCGGCCCTCGCGTGGACGAACACTCGGGGGGGAGCTCAGGGTCGAGACGTTATTGCCCAGGCAATCTACAGCTGGGTAGCGCTCGATGGCGGAGCAGGGGCGATCGCCTACTTGGATGAAGTTTCGCCCAGTACCGAGAGGTTCAATCTCGTCCGGAATAATATCATCAAGGGCGTGGGTGCGGAGGGTGATCTATCCCTAGCGATTGCCTTGCTTAGCAGAATGCAAGATGACGATACTCGGCAGTTCATGCTGCTCCAGTTGTCGATCGAACTCATGAGGCGGGGCCGTGAAGACTTGCAAGCGTGGGTTGTGTCTATCCCCAACGACGCGCCGAATGGCCTCAAGACGTCGGCTTTCGCACTGGCCCTGGAGATCTTGTCGGGTGGTGACCCAGGGTCCGCCGCCCAGTGGTACGACTCGTTGGGCCTTAAGTCCTATAAAAAAGACAACGCGGTGTATGCGCTCGGTGGAAATTACGTACTCCACGACCCGGCCGCGGGCTTTGCTTGGATGCTTTCCCAGCCGCCTTCGGCATCGCGCGAAAAGGCGCTCCGGGACGCGGCGTATCTGATTCTCAAGAAGCAGCCCATAGAGGCCCACGCATTTCTCAGGGAGAATATGGCGAACGAGGGGATGGGGCCGACCATCTTCGCGTATGCACATTTCTACTCGTCGGGGGCACCCGAGGAGGCACTGAAGTGGGCCATTCGGGTGCCTGGCCAACAGGACCGGGACAAGGCAATCCTTTTGCCCCTCCAACTCCTTGGCCGCAGAGATCTCGATGCGGCCCGAGAATGGTTGAGGGAAAACAGCGAATACATTTCCGAAAAAAATCGGACCAAATTCTACGGCGAGTTCGGGAAAGAAGAGAGCTAGAGGCCAAGAACGGGAGGCCCAGCGTCCGCCCGTAATGGAACTCAGGCCAGAAGGAGCGTTGAGGTGCAGGGAAGAATCAGCCGCCGGTTAGCGAGTGGCTTCTGGGTAGGAACAGTGCTGGCCACGATCTTACTCCTGGGAAGTCTCTTGGGAGGGGCAACGGTCGCCATCGCCGCCGAACCGGGCGCAGGTGCCGCCGAA